>QHUF01000185.1 GCA_003221075.1 Gemmatimonadota bacterium | reverse complement strand
TCCGGCGTCACGGATCGCGAGAACGAGGTTGTCGCCCACGCGGTCGAGGGAGATCAGCACCGCGCTCTTCGGGCCTTGCGATGCGTCCACGGCGTTGCGAATCAGATTCGTCAGCACCTGATACAGCGACCCCGAATCTCCGTAGAGATACAAAGACTCGACGGACGTCTGCCACTTCAAAGTGGCTCCGTGCTTGCGCGCGAGCGGGCGTTCGAGGGTGACGCACGACCGTATGACGGGAGCGACGTCGAAGCGTGCCATGCGCCCAGAAGCGCCGAAGGGACGATCCTGGATGGAGCGCAGGTATTCGGCGGCCTGCTCGATACCTTCGGAAACGTGCGCGAGATCCCCGAGCAATGCGGTCCGAAACGCCCGGTCGAGTTCGTCGGGGGTGGCACTACGAATCGCGTCGATGCCGAGATCGAGGTTGCCCAGGGCCACGGCCAGCGGATTTCCTACCTCGTGCGCGATTACGCTGGGCTGTCGGGCGAGCTCCCACAGAGCCTCAGCGGGCGCGACCCGGCGACGCGCACCTGCCTCGGCCGCCGCAATGGCTCCGAGCGACAGGCCGGCGAGCTCGAGCACCAGCCGCTCGCGGCTGCGGCGTTCCACACCGGTAGGCGGTGGGGCGGCCGGGCGGGAGCGAACCGGAGCGACGATCCATACCCCCCCCTCGCTGAGTCGACACCCCACCCAACGGGTCTTCTGAACGATCGGCGCTCCCCAGCGGCGCAATGTGGACTCGAGATCGAGTTCAACATCGCTGGCTTGGGGATTGGGAACGCCACTAAGGATGGGGACCGCCGCCATGGTCGCGGAAATCTCCCACAGCGTTACAGGGCGGCCGTGGAGGGCGATACCGGCCTGCCGCAGCACTTCCCGTTCGTGTGCCAGCGGCACGCCGATTTCGGATCGTTCGACCAACATGGCCGGTCGCAACATACAGCGGGCCCGCCCTACGGTTTAGGGCGTTTTTGCGGCACTCGTAGGGCGGGTTTGCGGCACGCTCAACTCTTGGCCGGTGCTGCCCCCCTTCCCTGGCGCCCCATGTCCCGGCCATCGGTGGGGGGCGGGGGCGGCGGCGGACCATCGAGCAGTCCCCCGCGCGTCACCAGTTGCGCCGCGAGAGCGGTCTGAATGACCGCGGTGATGTTCTGGGCGGTCGTTTCCGGCGCCCCCGCGCCATTACCGGAAATCGTCACGAGCTTCGCGTCCGCGAGGCCTTCGGCGATGATGGGCGCGATCTGCGGCAACAGCTCGATCTGCCGGTACCGGAAATAGGCTTCTCCGCCGGCCTTGATCGCCTCGTTGACCTGCCGGATGCTCTCGGCGGTCGCCTGGGCGATAGCCGTGATGCGCATCGCCTCGGCCCGCGCCTTCGCTTCGACGTCGATCCGCACCTTCTCGGCGTCCGCTTTGGCCTGGGCGATCTGGGTCGCGTCGAGCTCCGCCTCACGCTGGACACCCATGGCTTGTTGCCGCTTGGCTTCCGCCTGCGACACCAACGCGGCGTTCGACGCCCTGGTCTGCTCGAGCTCACGCTGCTTGTCGGAGATCACCCGCTCCGCGTCGAGCTGCGCTTCCTTCGCCCGGCGGTTTTGCAGCGCCGAGACGATGTCCGCGTTGGCTTGCGCCTCCGCGGCCGACTGGCGGCGCCGGGCGTCGGCGACTTCGGACTGCACGACCTTGATGTTCAACGAATTGAACACCAGGCCGAGATCGGTCAGCTCGCGCGAGCAGGCCTTGCGGATGATGATCGCGAGGGGATCGTCCTCTTCCTCCGCGTCCGCGAGCGCGGTCGGCTGCGCGGACGTGACCGCCGGCAGATTGGTGCGCGCCGCGTGCGCCGCCGACTTCGCCGAGAACAGCTGGTCGTGCGTCAGCAGGTTGATAGCGCGGCGGCCGGAGCTCGTCAGCAGATCCGTGAGGGTGCTGAGTTGCTCTTCTTCCGGTTTCGCGAAGAACCGGTTGGCGGCGGTCTTGATCATCGTATCCGAGTCGCCCACGGATACGATGGCGCTCGCGAGCACACGCACCTTGATCGGCCGAGGCGTGCTCGAGTCGTCGAGATCCGCCGTCTGGTCGGTGATGTCGAGATCCACGTTGATCACCTTGCTCGACAGCGTGGTGCCCGTGGTGAGCAGCGGGATCTCCTTCGACTTCCCCGGTCCGCGATAGATCACGGTCGAGCCGTTCAGCCAGCTGACCATGCGGATCGTGCCCGCGTCGACGTCGCGCAGGAACCCTGCGACGATGAGCGGCACCAGCACGAGTACCGCGACCGGAATCGCGACTACGAGGAGCCATTGGGGCATCATAGATACCTCACAGCAAGGGAGACACGACGATCCGCTGACGGCGGTCGTCCACTTCTTCAATCCGAAGCCGATCGCCGGCACGGACACGGACACCGGTGACGCGGTCTTCAGGACGCAGTGTAGCCAGGACTTGCACCACCTGGCCGTCGAGTTCGGCGGTCACGAGACCGTGGCCGTCTGTATCGAAGGCGGTGGCCGCCCGCACCTCGTCCTGGAGACAGCTCTCCAGGCTCAGCGCGGGTGCGGATGCGAATCGCATCAGGAAATTCCACACCGGCCCGACGAACAGATGTTCGAAGAGCAGGCCGCCGCCGAGTGCGGCGCCGAACGCCAGCGGGGCGGCCAGCACGCCGCGGACCAACACGCCGGTCGTTCCGAATCCGACGAGTAGGCTGAAGAGCACCCGGGGCGACGTGAGACTCCACAACCACGAGGTCGCCGTGCTGCGCGGGGTCCCATGGTGGGTGTGGTGTCTTCCACCCTTTACGTGGCCGAGTTTGCCCCCCGCGTGACTGTGCGCGTGGCCGTGGCGGCCGAGGCCGGTGAGCGCCATCGCAAGCAAGCCGATGGCCCCTATGGCGAGGGAGAGCGAATAAAGATTCATACGGGCGCCTAAAGGTTTAATCCTGAGTCCGGACGAACACTATTGCGGTTACGCTGGAGTGGTAGTGGATGCGAAGTTGTTGATGTTGTGCTCGGGTGCAGCGGCGGATCGGGCGTGTGACTGCTGCAACGGACGTTGCAGCGAAGTCGACTGCATAAATGATGATGCAAGCGGAGGGGCCATGGACGGCCCCTCCGGCAACGCGAATCTACGGCAGGAACCCGCGCGCGATACCGCCGGGACAATGGTCGGAGTGGAAGTTGACGTAGAAGTTGCCGGGATTCGCCAGCAGCTCGGCCAGGCCAGCTTCGGCCGACGCGAAATGCGGATTCGCGACGAAGATGCCGTCCTGCCGAACGTCGATGTGCCGCTCCGTCAGATTGAGGTCGACGCCGACGGGGCTCGAGAGCCACCAGATGACAGGTCCCGTACTCGCCCCGGGGTTCAGGTGGTGAATGTGTCCGAAGCGGACGCTCTCATCTCCCTTGTTGTTGAGGATCACGATGGACTCGATTCTGCCATCCTGGAAGATCTGGATCTGCGCGTGTCCCTCTGACTCCGTCTCGCAGGGCGGCACCTCGATGTCGGATCGCATCTGGGTGTTGAATACGATCGGAGGGGCGTCTTCACTGGCAACGCTGCTGGCGAGAATTGCGCTGTTCTGACTGGTGATGCGATCTGCGGTGGGAGCTGATCCGCTGCAACCGGCGACGGCGAGGGCGGCGACGACCCGACTCCAGGAACGCATAGACCCTCCTCAGTTGGATGGAACTTCAGGCTCCGCGCGCGATCTTCAGTGCGTCTTCGACGTCTGGTTTGATCCGTGCGAGCTTGCCCTCACACAGCGTCAGCAGCTGTTCGAGTTCTTTGACAAGGGCTCCGGGCGGCTCCTCGTCCTTGGTGAGGCGTTTGCGTATCGAGACGAGCGCCAAATAAAGCGAGCTCGACCGGCTCGTTTCGGGGTGGCCCTGCTGCTCCAAGGCTGTCAACAGCCTTCTCGCCTGATCGCGCGCCGCGCTGACGGCACGGACGAGGTCCTCGCGAGAGGTACTCAAACGGAGCGCTCCATCGAACTTCATTATATCGCCCGAACCACATCACTGCACCCGCATAATCCGGCTGACCGAAGGGACGCCGCTGCCGTTCACCAGAAAGAGCATATAAGGGCCGGGCGGGGCGATCGCACCGCTCACGGGGAGGGTCACCGTGATGCCACCACTCGCTTGCGAGAAGCTCAACGGAACGAGGCGCGTGCCCGCGTCAAACGCGTGCGTCACTGAACCGAGCCGAATGAATGTCACCTTGGTAATGCTGCCGCCATCTGGAGTCTCGACGAACAGCGACTGGCCGTATCCGACGACGTTGGGCGTCGTACCCGTGATACTCGGGCGCGCACCCTTGAAGAGGTATGGCGGCGAGTAGATCTCATAACTCAGCTCGTCTACCGCTCCAGCGCCGTCGCCGCTACCGGTGTGGAGCACGCGCCCGTCCGGCAACAGCAACGTCGTTGAATGGTAGATGCGCGTAACTGCGTTGCTGGCCATCGTCGTCCAGACCCCAGTGGCGGGATCCCACATTTCGGCAGCGTGGACGGCGCCCACAGGGTTGTTGAAGCCGGTACCGCTCGTGCCGCCGGTCACCAGCACCTGGCCGGTGGGCAGCACCGTGGCGTTCATCTGACGGCGCGCGAACGCCATCGAGCCGGTGAACGCCCATGCCGGACTCGGCTGATTCAGGTCGATGATCTCGGCCGTGTTGGTCGGCGGGCCGCCGCCCACGTAGAGAATCTTGCCCGGCTCGTACATGACTGCCGACCCGTAATCGCGTGTCCCGAACTTCCGCAGCGGGCCGTTCGTCCAGGTGCCGGTGCCCGTGACGTCGAGATAGCGCGACTGCTGGTCCTCGCCAGCGTAGAACACGCGGCCATCGGGCGCCACGAACGAGCGCGGATAGTACGGCAGGCTCAGACTCGCGGTCGTCAACTGGCGCCAGCTGGAGCCGTTCCAGACCTCGGGTATCGTGACGTTCGCTCCACCCTCGTCCGTACCGGCGATCGTCACGACCTCGCCGTTCGGGAGCGTGGTGTTCGTCGGATACCAGCGCCCCTTGGCCATGGGCGCCCCCGTCTGCCAGGAGTGCGTCACGGCGTTGAACACGTTGGTATTCGGCAAGCCGTGCCCGTCCGTAATGTGCCCTCCTGCCACGAGCAGGCGGCCGTCGGGGAGAAAGTTATGGCCGGCGCAAAACATCAGCGAAGGACTGGGCACGGCCGTAAACGTCCCGGTCGCCGGATTCCACACCTGGGGATCGCCGTCATGGCCCCAG
>QHUF01000029.1 GCA_003221075.1 Gemmatimonadota bacterium | reverse complement strand
CCGTCCGGGGGCGAGGTCTGAAGGGGGCCGTCAGCAGCTATTGATTCGTAGCAGGGTATATAGCGGGCACGTGCGAAATAGTCCCGTGCCGATGAAGATTATGCCGATGAAGCCGACACCAAGGGCGACGAGCGGGCGATCCTGGAGCGTCGCCGCGTTCAGCAGCAGGATGATCCCGATGAAACCGCGCACACCCGCGTCGCGCCATCCTACATTGTGGGAGTCCATAGTATCAAACTCACACCGAGGCGGTAAACGCGGTGAGAATTGCTCATGAGCGCCCCTTCACCTTCCCAGACAACGATGTCCGATAAGAAGACCGCGACGGTCGCCTGCCCGTTCTGCGAAACCCTCAACCGCGTGGACCTCACGCGCATCGAGCAGCACCCCAAATGCGGCCAGTGCGGCAAGCCGATCCTGCTGGACCGTCCCATCGCGATCTCCGATGCGTCGTTCGAGCGGGTCACCACCGACACCACGGTACCGGTGGTGGTGGACTTTTACGCGGACTGGTGCGGGCCGTGCAAGATCATGGCGCCGCTGCTCGATGACGTGGCGCACCGCCGCGCGGGGGAGCTGCTGATCGTGAAACTCGACACCGACCGGAATCCGGTCACGGGGCAGCGCTTCGGAATTCGCGGCATCCCGACGCTGATTGCGTTCAGGGAGGGGCAGGAGGTGGGGCGACGCGTCGGCGCGGTGCCGCCGGCCGAGCTCGAGGCGTTTCTAAAGTCGATCTAGCGCGCCAGCTGACGCAGCACGTACTCCAGAATCCCGCCGTGCTTGTAGTACTGCAGCTCCTGCGGTGTGTCGATCCGGACCAGCGCTTTGAACTTTGTGACCTTACCGTCGTCCGCCGTCGCCGTGACGGTCAACTCCTTGGGCATCTCGCTCAGACCGACGATGTCGTAGCGCTCTTTGCCCGTGAGGCCCAGCGTCGCGGGATTCTGTCCGGGCGCGAATTGCAGCGGCAGGATTCCCATGCCTACAAGGTTCGAGCGATGGATGCGCTCGAAGCTCTCCGCGATGACGGCGCGCACGCCGAGCAACCGTGGGCCTTTGGCAGCCCAGTCGCGTGACGAGCCTGAGCCGTACTCCTTCCCGGCTAGGACAACCAGGGGCGTTCCCTCGGCGGCGTACTTGAGCGACGCGTCGTAGATCGTCATCTGCTCGCCGTCCGGGAGATGTATGGTGAACGGCCCTTCGGTTCCGGGCGCGAGCAGGTTCTTGAGCCGCACGTTGGCGAATGTGCCCCGGACCATCACTTCGTGATTGCCGCGGCGCGCGCCGTAAGAATTGAAGTCGATCGGCTGCACGCCGTGACTGACGAGGTATTGGCCCGCCGGACTGGTCTTGCGAATCGACCCCGCCGGCGAGATGTGGTCGGTCGTGATGCTGTCGCTCAGCAGGCACAGCACCCGCGCGCCGCGGATGTCGCGCACAGGCCCCGGCTCGGCGGGCATGCCGTCGAAGTACGGCGCCTGTCGGATGTAGGTCGAGGTCGGCTCCCAGGCAAAGCGATCACCTTCGGGCACCGGTAAGCTGCGCCAGCGGTCGTCACCATCGAAAACTTGCGCGTAACTCTTGCGGAACATCGTCGACTTGATCGTTCGCGCGATCACGTCGGCGACTTCTTTGGTAGACGGCCAGATGTCGCGCAGAAACACCGGCCCATCGTTGCCGATGCCCAGCGGCTCGTTATGGAAATCGATGTCGATGCGGCCCGCGAGCGCATACGCCACGACCAGCGGCGGCGAGGCGAGATAGTTTGCGCGCACTTCCTGCTGAATCCGGCCCTCGAAGTTGCGGTTCCCCGAGAGCACTGAGCAGACGACGAGTTCGCATTCCGCGACGGCGGTGGAGACGGCTTCGGGAAGCGGACCGGAGTTGCCGATACACGTGGTGCAACCGTACCCCACCAGGTGGAAGCGGAGCGCCTCGAGCGGCTTCATGAGTCCCGCCTGCTCGAGGTAGTCTGTGACGACTTTCGACCCCGGGGCGAGGCTCGTCTTGACCCACGGCTTGCTGCGCAGCCCGCGATCGACGGCCTTCTTTGCCATGAGCCCTGCGGCGACCATCACCGACGGGTTCGATGTGTTGGTGCAGCTCGTAATCGCGGCGATCACGACCGAGCCGTGGTGTAGCACGCACTCGACGTCGTCGATCACGAGCTTGGCGGACGACGGCCGTGGCGGTGGCGGCGTGAGTCCGGCCTGCCCGCCCTCGCCCTCCCACCGACCCACTGGCAGGGCGACCACCGCCGGCACCGGCGCCGGCTTCTTCAGCGTCGGCAACGCCTCCGCAAACTTGCTCGGCACTTCCCGCAGTCCCACGCGGTCCTGCGGCCGGCGCGGGCCCGCCATGCTCGGTTCGACGGTCGCAAGGTTCAGCTCGAGCGTGTCGCTGTAGACCGGCTCGGCGGCCTCGGGCGTGTGGAAGAGGCCCTGTTCCTTCATATAGGCTTCCACCAGCTGGACCTGCTCCTTCGGCCGCCCCGTGAACTCGAGATAGCGCAGCGTCTCCTGATCGACCGGGAAGATGCCGATCGTAGCCCCGTATTCGGGCGCCATGTTGCCGATGGTCGCGCGATCGGCGAGCGGCAGCGTGGAAACGCCGGGCCCGTAGAACTCGACGAACTTCCCGACGACGCCTTTGGCGCGGAGCATCTGCGTCACGGTGAGCACGAGATCCGTGGCCGTCGCGCCCTCGGTCAATCTCCCGTTCAATCGAAATCCGACGACCTGCGGAATGAGCATCGACACCGACTGACCGAGCATGGCGGCTTCTGCTTCGATGCCGCCGACGCCCCAACCTACGACGCCCAGACCGTTGATCATGGTGGTGTGGGAGTCGGTACCCACCAGGGTATCTGGATAAGCTTGTGGCGTTCCGTCCGACCGTCCGACCGTCCGACCGTCCGACGTAAACACCACGCGAGCCAGGTACTCGAGATTCACCTGGTGCACGATGCCCGTATCAGGCGGCACGACCTTGAACCCGGCAAACGTCTTCTGCGCCCAGCGCAGCAACGCATAGCGTTCGCGGTTGCGTTGGAACTCGAGGTCGGCGTTGACTTGGAACGCGCGCGGCGTCCCGAATTCGTCCACGATCACCGAGTGGTCGATGACGAGCTCGGCGGGCAGCAGCGGGTTCACGCGCTTGGGGTCGCCGCCCATCTGCACGATCGCGTCGCGCATGGCGGCGAGATCCACGACCGCCGGCACGCCGGTGAAGTCCTGGAGAAGCACGCGCGCCGGCATGAAGGCGATCTCTTCATCCGGCAGCTTGAGGGGCTCCCAGCGGCTCAGCTTCTCGATGTCCTCGGGCCGAACCACGCGGCCATCCTCGAGCCGTAGCAGGTTTTCGAGCAGGATCTTGAGAGAGTAGGGAAGCCGTGCGACGGACAGGCCGCCGCGCTCCAGCGCGTCGAGCCGGAAGATCTCGTAACTGCGCTTCCCGGCCTTGAGGGTGGCCCGCGCGCCGAAACTGTTCGTGCTCATTGGGGCAGCACCTTCACGGCGACCACGAAGTATTCGGTCTCGCCGAAGCACGTCGTCGGAACGCCCTTGTGCTGTTGATACGTCAACGCCACGCGCTGGCCAAGTGAGTGATTGATGTGCTCGGCGACGTTGTCATCGCGCACTGAGAAGAAGAATTTCTCCGGATTCGTTCCGGGCATCGACACCATGGCGAGCTCGCCTTCCCACGTCTTGCAGAGCCAGCCGCGCTTCGAGAATTTCTGGACGAATCCGGCCCGTTCACCTTCCGAATAGCTCCACTGGAGTGCCGACCACGTATACAGGGCGAAGATCAGGATCGGAGTGATCAGGATCCCGGCGATGATGAACTTGCGCTTGCGGCGCGTTGGCGTGATCGAGCGTGCAGGTATGCAACCACACCCGCGGTGGGCCGAGGGCCCAGGCGTCGCGCACGGCGCTGGAGAGCAAGTGTTTTCCGAAGCCGCGTCCGAACTCAGCGGCGACGATCCCGAAGTACGCGATCTCCACGGAATCGTCCTCCGCGACGCGCCGGAGCTCGTACCACCCCGCCAGTCTCGCCGCGTGCTTGCCGGTCATCCGCATCGCGACGAAGAGTTGAATCGCCGGATTGCCCAGGTGCGCCGCGATCTCCTCGTCCGTCCAATCCCAGCGGTCGCGCCAGTGGAATGCCTCGCCGACGGTTCGATAACACATCCGGTAGAGCTCCGGCTGCGGCTGCGGCGCGCTCGCAATGGCGACGTCGGGAAAGTCCCCGAACGCCGCCTTGAATTGGCCGCGATCCGTCAGCTCGAGATACGTCCGCGTTGCCTGCATGGAGGTTATTATTATCGCATGACCTTCAACAAAATGGGCACCCTGCCTCTGCCGCTCGCGCTCCACCTGGCAACGTACACCGTAATCGGTTTGTTCTGCGCCTTTGCGGGCGGTCTCAATCTCATCGATCCGACGAAGATTTTCCCCAACGCCGTCATTTTCCTCGGACTTGCCGGGTTCAGCTGGGGATACGTGTTCGGCATTCTGATGGCGCGCAAGGAAGTGCTGGGTCTGGGACTCGTCGCCAGCATCGGCTACATCGTCGCAGGCATCTGGCAGCTTGGCCCGCATTGGGCGCTGGGCGTGCTGCTGCTCGCGATCGGCGCGTACGGCCTGGCCACGCTGGCCCTCTACCGCCGGCAGATACTCGAAGCGTAAAACTTACCCGATGACGTCGTCCTGCACTGGGGCGGCGGGTAGCTCCACGACGAACTTCGCGCCGCCCAGGGCACTGGAGTCTTCCAGCCAGATTCGCCCGCCGACTTCCGCGACCACGCGCTGACAAATCGAAAGGCCGAGTCCCGATCCCTCGTCCGGACTCTTCGTCGTGAAAAAGGGATCGAAGATCCGGCTTCGCACGTTCTGTGGCACGCCCGGACCCGAGTCTTCGACCGTGAGGCGGACCCAGTCCTTCCGGGCTTCCGTCGCGAGGTCGATCACCGCGTTGGGGCGCTCAACCCAGGACGCACGACCTGCTGCAGCTCCTGACCCAGGCCGAGCACCGCTTCGGCTCCCTGATCCATGTGCGTGCGCACTTCGATATTGTCGGCGCGGAGCACGCGCTGGCGAATCTCCGCGACGTCGCGCACCAGGTCGTTGAGCTGGATCCGCACGGGCGTGATATCGGCGCGGCGGGCCAGGCGCAACAGGCTCCGCACGATGCGGGCGGCGCGATCAACTTCCCGCACGATCGCGGCGGCGGCGGTGCTGGCTTCGGCGTCCTGGGTTGAGCGCCCCAACAGCTCCGCCTCCATCCGAATCGCTGCGAGCGGGTTGTTCACCTCGTGCGCCACGCCGCTCGCGAGCTCGCCGACGGTCGCGAGCTTCTCGCGGGCGATGAGCTCGCGCTGCGCCCGCAGCTCGTCAGTGCGGTCATACAGCGCGACCAGCAGATCCTGGGATCCGAGGCCGCGCAGGTCCGTCACCGTGCAATCACAGATCCGACGGTCGCCCCCGCCTTGCGTGACCAGGACGCGGCCGTGCCACGGCTGCCCCTCCTGCCGGCCCGTCAACATGAGCCGCACGGTCAGCCCGCTCGGCGAGAGCCCGAGCTTCTCGAGGTGGCGCCCGACGGCCGCTTCGTTCGACGCGACGCCGAAGACCTGCATCGCCGCGCCGTTGAGCTGCCGCACGGTGCCTGCCGTGTCCACCAGCGCCATCGGCAGCGGGCTCGCATCCACCATCGCCCGGGCGCGGTCGGCGGCGGCGCGCGTCGCGGCAACGGCCTCGGAGAGCTCGATGCCGCCCGCGATGTGCGCGGCAACGGCGGACACGTAATGCAGATCGTGCAGACTGAAGGGTGGCGTGTTCGACGCGTCCGACTTCTGATAGCGCAGCAGCGCGACCGCACCGACCGTCCCCTGCGAAATGCGGAGCGGTGAGATGAGCGCCGCGCGTACTCCTTCGGACAGCCCCTTGGCGACGGGGCTCGCATCGGGATCCGCCCGCAAATCGGCGGTAATCATTGCCTCACCGATCCGCACCACTCGGCCGGTCGTGCTGCTCTCGAGTCCGAGGGTCAAGCCTTCCAACGTCGACGCCTCGCCGAGCGCCGGGGAAATGCGCAGGTTCTCGCCGTCCGGCTGCTTCAAGGCGACATAGGCGCCCTGCGCATCGACCAGCTCCATGAGGCTCTGCAGCGTATAGCGCAGCAGGAGGTGCGTTTCGGGGGCGGCGAGCAACCAGCGAGCGAGCTCGACGACGAAGCTGCTGAGCCGCCGCTCGCGCTCCAGCGCGGCGCGCCGCCCGACCATGACCGCGAGCCGGCAAGAGAACTCGATTGCCGCTTCGAGCTCAGTTGCCGGCAGGGCCGGTGGCGCACCCGCGAGCGACGCTTCGACGTGGCGGCCGTCGGGGTCGCGCCACGCGGCATTCAGCGTGCGTCCCGAGCGGTCGTCGGTCCCTGCGCTGACCGATCCCGCTTCGTTCATGCCCTGGTAGCGAATCGATAGGCGCGCGCCGCCTGCCCAGCCGCTCAAGATTCCGGCGGCGGCGTGCCAGAAGTCAGCCGAGCGTTTCGCATCGCTCGCTTCCCGGAGCAGCGCCTGCAAGGCGTCTCGCATGCGGCCTCGAATATAAGGCGGGGCCCAGGGGCTGGGGCTTGGGGCTTGGGGAACCACCTAGCGTTCTTGGGGCATGGCCAATCGTCTCACTCTGGCGGAAGGGGAGCCCGCCACTCCACCGCAATCGCCGGTCCGCGGAGCGTCATCTGCCGATGACGAATTACTGGACGCCTATTCCCGAGCGGTGAGCGGCGTCGCGGAGCGCGCCGCCCCCGCCGTCGTCAGCGTCGAAGTCCAGCACCGCCGCCGCGGCGGTCCGGGGGGCGGTTCCGGATTCGTCTTCACGCCCGATGGATTCATTCTCACCAACAGCCACGTCGCGCACGGCGCGACCAGGACCGATATCGCATTCCCCGACGGCCGCCGGCTGCGCGCCGAGCTGGTGGGAGACGACCCCGACACGGACCTCGCGGTGCTGCGCGTAGATGCCGCCTCGCTCGTGGCGGTTCCGCTCGGTGACTCTGCCGCACTTCGCGTCGGGCAGGTCGTCATCGCGATCGGGAATCCACTCGGCTTTCAGAGCACCGTGACCGCCGGCGTCGTGAGCGCGTTGGGGCGATCGTTCCGCTCGGTGTCGGGACGTTTGATCGACAACGTGATTCAGACCGACGCGGCGCTCAATCCCGGCAACTCCGGTGGCCCGCTGCTCGATTCGCGCGGTCAGGTGATCGGCGTCAATACGGCGGTCATCCTGCCAGCTCAGGGCATCTGCTTCGCCGTCGCGGCGAACACCGTCAAGCTCGTCGTCGGGCAGCTGATGGCGCACGGACACGTGCGGCGCGCGCGCATCGGCGTCGGTGGACAGAATGTCTCACTGCCGCGGCTCGCCGTACGCGCGCACAGACTCATTCAGCCGAGTGGCGTCCTGATCACGACGATCGAGCCAGGCAGTCCGGCGGCGCGTGCCGGCCTGCAGCCCGGCGACATCATCGTGGCGTTCGACGGCCAGCCCGTTCATGGCATCGACGATCTGCACCGGCTGCTCAGCGGCGACCGGATTGGTGCGGCGAGCACCGTCGCGGCCGTGCGCAAAGCGGAGCGGTTGGAGCTGTCGATCACGGCTGCCGAAACGGCGCAAAGCAAGAGTTGACCGTGACGGTCACGCGTTTGTACCTTGGTGCCATGACGATCTGCGCCTGCAAGTCGAATATGCTCCACACCGGGAACCGAACCGGAGAGGCGGGCGCTACCTGAAGCGATGTACCTAGTCGCAAAACTCAGACGACGGCCCGCACCCAGATGGCGCGGGCCTTTTTCGTTTGAGGGATTCAACACGGGAGAATGGATGAAGCGGCATTACCTGCTGGCGAGTGACTTCGATCAGACATTGAGCTTCAACGATTCCGGCATCGTGCTGAGCGAGATGCTGGGGATCACGAGTTTCCGGGAAAAGGTCGCGGCGCTCTCCAATCTCAACCTCGTACAACAGGGCGCCGAGTTGGCGTATCTGCTCGCGAACGATCCGGAGTACGCCCGGGTGACTCGCAACGACCTCCTTACAGTCGGGCGCCAGGTCCGGCTCAAGCGCAACGTCAAGCTCCTCACCAGCATGCTCGCGCAGGGGATCGACGGCCACCGCTTTGATTTCTACGTGATCTCGGCGGCGCCTCAGGAAGTCGTGTTGTCAGCGCTCGAGGGCATCGTGCCGGCCGATCACGTCGTGGGGACCCGGTTCGAGTTCCAGCCCGATGGCGGGAAGATCGGGACGCTCGAGCGGGTGGCGGCCGGCTACGGCAAGGTCGCGGCGGTGGAGGAGATCCGCGCGCGGCACGTCGTGCCCCGCGACCAGGTCATCTATGTCGGCGACGGACAATCGGATATTCCGGTCATGCTGCATGTGAATCGTGGCGACGGCTTCACCATCGCCGCGTCGGAAGCGCGCGAGGTCTCGCACATCGCCAAGCGCACGGTGATCAGCGACGACGCGCTGTCGGTGCTGGTGCCGATTCTCGAAGAGATCGCCGGATTCGGGCCGAGCCAGATCCGGGCGCTGTTCGAGGACCATGGGCTCGTGATTCAGGAGTGGGACCGCGTCCGTACTGACTGGCTGACGATCCGCGACGGAGCTGGGGACGGCGTCATCCGATTGGATGCTGCGGCGAACGCCTAGGACATCCAATCACTTCTGCCTACCCCCGAATCGCTCCTAGAAATCGGGCCGGGCTGGGCGTGTAGCCGGGGAAGACCGCTCCCAGATCCGCGGCTCCCAGGTGGCGCGCGAGAATCTCCCCAAAGAGGTCGCGGAAGTCGGTCGTGACGGCGACGTCGCGCCCTTCAAAACGCTGCTCGACGCCCAGGCCGGGCCAGCGGCCCAGCACGCGCCCGCCGTTCACGGGCCCGCCGAGTGCCAGCATGGCGGTTGCGTGGCCGTGATCGGTGCCGCTGTTGCCGTTTTCCCGGATCGTTCGGCCGAATTCGGACATCGTCAGCAGGACGACATTGCGCATGCGCTCGCCCAGATCCTGGTTGAACGCGGCAAGCGCGAGGCCCAGCTCGCGGAGGCGAGCGGCGAGCTGGCCTTCGCTCGACCCCTGGTTCACGTGCGTGTCCCAGCCGCTGCAATCGGCGAAGGCGATCTCGAGCCCGACGTCTGCCTTGATGAGCTGCGCGATCTGGAGCAGCGTCTTGCCTAACCGGCCCGGCGGGTAGTCGGCGCCGGCGGCGGGACGGTACTGCGTCGGGTCGGCGCGCTTCAACATCTGCACTGCCTCGAATCCCTCGCGCGACGACGACGCCAGCAAACCGGTCCCCGCGCCGTCGTACAGCTCTTCGAAGGCGCGCGTCAGCCGATCGCGCGCACCCTCCTGCGGCACTCGCAAGCCAAACGCCTGCAGATCGTCGATTGCGAGCGACGGCGCGCTGCCGGCGAGAATGCGCGGCAGCTGCGGCCCGAATGCGACCGCGCGGAAC
>QHUF01000028.1 GCA_003221075.1 Gemmatimonadota bacterium | reverse complement strand
AAATTTGCCGTCCATGCGACGAACGGCTGCCACGCGCATTTCGTGCAGCGTGAGGTTGTTACGCCGCCGATAATTGTCCCAAGTCCTCCTCGCGACATCCACAGCCCCAGCGCTATCGACAATCCTTAGGTTAACAAGCGGAGCAGGTGGGGAACGTCGCGAACACGCAGCAATGCAGAGGAAGCTGATGGCGACCAATGCTGCAAGTATGCGAAGGTACAATTGTCCGCCGCCTAACAGGTATTCGACAGAACTGTATATACCATTTCGCAATCCATGTCTCGCAGTCTAATCTGACGATCCATGTTCCTCAAAACGAAATAGGCTGGTCTGCCTAAACGCAATATCGCAGCGGTCCCTCGGCGGCCGTCGGGCCGTCGCGACCGTCAGGCCGGTCATTTTTTCCGCGACTCCGCCACCTCCGGCTCGAGATACTCCTCGCGATACATGCGAATCAGCTCGAAGAAATAACTCAACGCGAGTGGGCCGACGAGCAGGCCCAGCAGTCCGAAGTAGCTGACGCCGCCGATCGCGCCGATCAGCGTGATCAACGGATGAATCGCGGAGAACCGGCGATAGATGAGCGGCCGGATGAAGTTGTCGACGCTCCCCACGACGAGCACACCCCACACGATCAGCAGCACGCCCGCCAGCGGTCGCCCCTGCATGATCAGCACGACCGCCGCCGGTCCCCAGATCATCCCGCTGCCCACGACGGGCAGGATCGCGAACGCCATCGTGACGACGGCCCAGAACAGACCGTTCGGCAGCCCGGCGACCGCGAACGCGAGGCCGAGCAGCGCGCCCTGGAGCGCGGCGACGACGCCGGTCCCGATCACCGTGGAGACCGTCACGTCCTTGAATCGCTTGCCAAGCGTCTCGGTGTTCGCGTCGGAGAAGGGGATGTAGGGACGGGCGTCGAGCAACATGTCCCCGGGATGCTTCAGGACGTAATACAGGCCGAAAAAGGCGATCGTGAGGTTCAACGTCAGGCGCGTCGCCGTGCCGACGAGACCAAACGCGCTCGAACCGATTGCCGCCACAATCTGCCCACCCGCCTCGGCCAAACGGGGGCCCAACGGAATACCGCGAATCTGCAGACCGCGGATCCGCTCGATGATCGGGCTCTGCAGCACCGTCTGCGTGATTTCCTGCGCCTGGTTGATCAAGAGGCCCGCGATCAGCAGGCCCGGCACGATGATCAGGACGGCGCCGAATAGCGTCACGCCGGCTGCGGCGACGGACGCTGGCACTCCTTTTCGCACCAGCCAGTTTTGCACCGGCGCGAACAGGACGGCGAGCACCGGAATACCAATGATTCCCGTGGCATACGGCCCGAGCGCCCAGAGGAGCCCCGCGCCCAACGCAAAAACGATGAGCGCGGCGCGCTGATGCTTGGAGTCGAGAAACGCCATTCCGCTAGCGCGCACCTCGCTCCACGCGCAGGACGCGACTCAGGGTCTTGCCGTCGACAGTGATGGTGACGAGATAGTCGCCGGTCGCGACCGGAGGGGTACCGCCACCAAATCCGCCAAAGCCGCCACCACCCGCGGGTGCTCGGCCAAACGCCTGCGCGACGAATCCCAGCGCGCCAAATCCACCGCCTCCTCCACCACCGCCTCCCTGTCCGGGACGCCGCAGCAGGTTGCCCAACTGCGTGAGGAACGTCGCATCGGGCGCTGCATCGCCCGACTCACCGCCGCTTTCACTCCCGGCGGCCGGCAGTGCGGCGCCAGCCGTCGCGGCGCGCGGGGTCGTTTCACCGGGACGCTCGTTGAACCGTCCCGCAGCGTTGAACGGCGATCCGCCGCCTCCGCCGCCACCACCGCCGCCTCCACCACCGCCTCCGCCAAATCCAAAGCGCTGCGCCAGTCCCTGCACGTCACCTGTGAGCAATAGCGCTTTGATCGGCTCGAGCTGCTGCGTGTTGGTCCCTGCTTTGGCGAGCGAGTCGAACACGACGTTGATGCGCGTGACCAGCCACGCGCTGTCACGCTTCTGCGACGGCGAGAGCGCGACTGGTGGAGGCGTCTTGCCCTGGAAATTCCACACCACGCGATGCAGCCCGGCCCCCGCGGGACCCTGGATCGTGCGCACCGTGTCACCGCGCACGTCGCGGATCACGATCTGCGTCCGCGCCCGGCGATCGCTGCTGCCGCTCGCGAGGCGATACACGATCTCGGCGCCGTACTGCGGGCTCGACGCACGGAATTGTTTCTGGCCGTTATTGCCGCCGCCCAACGGCGGCTGGCCGTACTGGTAGGCCGTCGTCGGCTGGAAGAGATACGCGCCGGCGGCAATCGCGCTGTCATTGAGCTGCTCGAGCGGCGCGATGTTCACGATCCAGAGCGAGCGGCCGTGCGTCGCCGCCAGCAGGTCGCGGTCGCGCGGATGAATTCGCAAATCGTGCACCGGCACGGTCGGGAAGCCGCTCATGAAGCGCTGCCACGACCCGCCGCGATTGAACGAGACGTACAGCCCGACGTCGCTGCCCAAAAAGAGCAGATCACGGTTGGCCACGTCCTCGCGAATCACGTGCACGTAGCCCGGCCCGTCGTCACCTCTCGGCAGATTATTCGCGATCGAGCGGAACGACTTCCCGAAGTCGGTCGTGACGTACACGTACGGCGCGTAGTCGCCGTTGCGATGATTGTCGAACGTGATGTAGAACGTCGCCGAATCGAAGCGCGACGGCTCGATCCGGCTGACGTACGTGCCGGCGGGGACGCCAGGGAAGCGGCCGGTGATGTTCTCCCAGGTGCCGCCATCGTTCTTCGTGACCCAGACATTGCCGTCGTCCGTCCCGGCATACAGGATGCCCGGCCGAATCGGCGACTCCGCCAGCGACACGATCGTGCAATATGTCTCGGCGCCCGTCACGTCAGGCGTGACGCCACCGGTCGTCCGCGTGCTGACCCGGATCCGCATCGAGTCTTTGGTCGTCAGATCCGGCGAGATCGCGTAGAGGTCTTCGCCGCGGCGCGTGGACTTCATCACCTTGCTCGCGCCGGCGTAGAAGATCTCGGGATTGTGCGCCGAGATGAAGAACGGCGTGTTCCAGTTCCAGCGGAGATCGATGTCGGCCGAGTCGGCCTTCTGACGGGCGCGCAGATCGGCAAGGTGGCGCGCCTGCGCGCCGGTCGCTGCCCTGGTCGTGTCGGGGCGCTCGATCACGATCGAGTCCTCGAACATCTGGTAGCGCGGCCGCCAGTTAGGCTTCTGGAGGTTGGTGCGCTCGCCGGTCGCGAAATTCAGGCGCGACATGTTGCCGCCCTGCGACTCGACGTAGATCGTGTTCGGATCGGTCGGATCCTGCGCGGTATAGAAGCCGTCACCGCCGCCGACGGTGGTCCAGTCGGCGTTCGTGATGTCGCCCTGGCGCCGGCGCGACGGCCCACACCACGAGCCGTTGTCCTGATAGCCCGCGCAGACGCTGTACGGGAATGCCATGTCGTAGCTGACGATGTAGGGCTGCCCGATCGCGAACGTGTTCAGGAAGTCCCAATTGCCGCCCTTGTCCCACGTCTGCGCCACACCGCCGTCGTCACCGACGACGATGTGATTGGGATCGTTCGGATCGATCCACATCGTGTGATGGTCGACGTGAATGCCGACGGTCGCGTTGCCGATCGTCTTGCCGCCGTCATTCGAATAATTCACCGGTGTGGAGGACCAGTAGACGCGGTTCGGATCCTTGGGATCGACGCGCACCTGGGAGTAATAGAAGGGGCGCACGTCGTTGCCGTTCATCTTTTCCCAGGTCGCTCCACCATCCGCGGATCTGTACAGTCCGGAAGGCCGAGTCTGTGCGGCCTTGCCCGGGCCACCCTGAGCGTTGACGGTCGTGTCGGCCTCGACCATCAAGTAGATGACTTTCGGATCCGACGCTGCGATCGCAATGCCGATGCGGCCTTTGGTCGTCGTCGGGAGACCGCCGGCCTTCACCTCGGTCCACGCCTTGCCGCCGTCGGTCGTCTTCCAGAGGGCGCTGCCCGGTCCGCCACTATTAAGGAAGTAGGGCCCGCGCACGCGCTGCCAGCTCGCGGCGAAGAGCACTTCGGGGTTCGACGGATCCATCGCGACGTCGACGAACCCGGCCTGGGGCGAGATGAACTTCACGAGCTGCCACGTCTGACCGCCATCGGTCGTCTTGTACAGCCCGCGCTCGGGATTCGCCGACCACGGTTGGCCGAGGGCCGCGACGTACACGATGTTCGGATTTGTCGGATGCACGACGATGCGGCCGATCGCGCCGGACTTCTCGAGACCGACGCGCTTCCAGGTGAGTCCGCCGTCGGTCGACTTGAAGATGCCGCAGCCCGGGGAGATCGTGTTGCGCGAGTCCTCTTCGCCCGTGCCGGCCCACACCTGCATGGTGTCGGACGGCGCGATCGCCAGCTCACCCATCGACACGCATTTCTCGTTGTCGAACACCGGCCGGAACGTCGTGCCGGCGTTGGTCGTCTTCCAGATGCCACCCGCTGCGGCCGCGACGAAAAATGTCTTCGACGGACTCGGAATGCCGGTGACGCTCGAGACGCGGCCCATCATGTTCGCCGGGCCGATGTTGCGCCAGCGGAATCCGGCGAGGAGTGTGGAGTCGAGTGTGATTCCACCGGCGCTCGAGCTCGGCACGCCCGTCGTCACGGTGACGTTGCTGGGCGCGGGACGTTGGGGACGGGGGAGCGGTCGGTTGGCTGGCCGCGCCCGCGTCGTGTCGGTGGAGGATGGTGGAGGTGCTGGAGGATTCTGCGAGGCTAGTGGTGCTGCGATGGCGAGGACGGCGGCAGCCGCCCACAGGCGCTGGAACATGACGGCCCTCAGTCGATGATGGTGAGTGATGGAACCTTGTAGTGAAGGGAGTACGAATGGAAGCCTTGCGTCGTTGAATCCCGATAATTAAACTCGGCTTTCCTCCAACCCACTCGATGGGGAACGATGCTGAGACGTTTGAGCCGAGTCGTCGGCCTGCTTGGTGTCCTGACTGTATTCCGCGACCATCCCGTTTCAGCCCAAGAGCGCTTTGACATCTCCGTCTATCCTTACGCCACCGCCCACCGCGGCGAATGGGAACTGGAAGGCCACCTCAACTACGCGAGCCGCGGGACAAGTGGCTTCGCCGGTTCTGTGGCGCCGACGCAGGGCCAGTGGCGCTTCGCCGCCGAGGTGTCGAGCGGGATCACAGATCACTGGGAGCTTGCCGGCTACGTCCTCGGCGCCCAGGTCCCGGGTCTGGGACTCGAGTACGCCGGTTGGCGCCTGCGTTCGCGGCTGCGGGCCCCAGCGTCCTGGCGTTTGCCCGTCAATGTCGGCTTCAGCGCCGAGTACGAGACCGCGCGGCCGGCCTTCAGCGAGAGTGCGCGGACGGCGGAGCTGACGGCGATCTTCGAGCGACGGTTTGGGAACGTGCAGCTGATCGCCGATCCCACGTTCGAGCGTGATTTGGCGGGCCCTGAGCACGAGTGGGAGTTACTATCCGACCGCGGATTGGCGACTCGGCGATGACATGACACTGCACCTTGGCGTCGGCTTCGGTGGGGCCTCCGCGGGTGACCGTTTAGTGTTCAAGACCCGATTCGAGATGCCCTTAGCAGGCGAAAAGTAGTCGTCGGGGACATTTTGGGACTTCGTTAGTGCCACGCGGGGGGTGATGCCAATCACGCCCCGCTTTGCGCACATGTCTACATTGCCCTCCGGCACTCACGTCGTCCCAGGACGGGACCGCCCACCCGCCCCTCACAGCTGCATCCGTCGGTGCCGTCTTTTTCCTCTGAGGGATCGGGTCTATGGCCTGGACTATCTTCGGTCGCGAAACGACCGCCGAGCAGCTCCCCGCCGAACTGCGGGCGATCCTCGCCGAAATGAAGCGCGAACGCGTGGCCTTCGAAGCCCTCACCAACGCCGCGCGCGATTCCGGTCAAAATCTGTCGACGCTCATGCAGCCGCTCACCGAAGCGCAGAAGGTCGTGAGCGAATTGCAGGGGCGCGTCAAATCGCTGGAGCGGCTCGTGCCGGTCCTGGCGACGCTCGACGAACAGACCGAAAACGTCTCGAAGTCACAGCGGCGTACCGAGACGCAGCTCACGCAGAACTCGGAAAGCGCCAAGCTGCTGCGCACCGAGATCGACGAGCTGCGCGGTGTGCTCGAGCAGGCGCTCGCGCTCAAGAACGACGTCGCGGGCTTCCTGGAGCTGGGTGGCGGTTTCAAGGCGCTGCGCATGGACGCCGATACGCTGAGCGGTGCGGTGCGTGAGCTGACGCAAGGGTTCGACCAGGTGCGCGCGCGCCAGGAAGAGCTGCGCAAGACGAGCGAGGCGGTCGCCACGCGCTTCAGCGCGTTCGAGGACCGGCAGCAGGGCGCGCAGCGCAGCGTCGCCGAGACCGAGTCGCGCGCCGCAACCGTCGGCCAAACGCTCAAGGAGCTGACGCAGGCCGCCGCGGAAGCTGCGCAGACCAAGCGGCAGCTCACGACGTTGAAAGCGCTGGCCGACGGCGTGACCGCGAAGGTCTCCGCGCTCGAGCAGCAGCGTGATGTGGTCGACCGTGCCACGGCTGAGGTGGGCAAGCTCCACGAGCTGATGAGCGACGTCGATACGAAGATCCGCCGCCGCGAGGCCAGCGCCAAGGGACTCGGCGACCTGGAGTCGAAGGTCGGCGAGCTGAAGGACCTGCACGCCGAAGTGCTGGCGCGCTCGACCGAGATCACCGCCAACCACACCGCCGTGAAGCAGGCGGATGACGAGCTGCGCGCCCGGCTCGCGGCGTTGCGGGACGACGTGCAGCGCGCGGTCAAGCGCTTCGAGCTCGAGAATCAGGGGCTCGACGCGGTCGGGCAACGGATCGTCGATCTCCGCGGCTCTCTTACCGCGGTGGAAGGGCGCTTCAAGTCTTTGGAGGAGTCGAGCCGCGGCATCACCGACGTCCGCTCCAAGGCGGACGCCCTGGCGACGCAGCTCGAGACCATCGCCGAGAGCGTCGCGCTGCTCGGCACGCAGGCCGAACGTGTGCGCGCGATGGAAACGAGCACCGGCCGGCTGGGCAACACGGTCGAAGAAATGACGCAGCGGGTGGCGCAGCTCGAGAAGTCGCACCCGGGCGTGCAGGCCGCGCTGCAAGATGTCGCGATGCTCAGGGGCACACACGAATCGGTTAGGGGCGCGCTCGAGCAGGTGGAGGGTGCGGCCGACGAGATGGCGCGCGTGCTCGAGCAGCAGTCAGGAACCAAGGCATGGCTCTCCGGCGTAACCGACCAGATCAAGGCACTCCGTGTCGAGCTGGCCGCAATCGAGGATCTGAAGCCGACCGTCGAATCGGTGCGCGGCGAGGCCGACCACCTGTCGCAGGCGATGGGCCAGATCGAAGCCCGCAGTCGCATGGTGGACGATCTCAACAAGCGGTTGTCGGAGCTGACGACATTGGGCTCGCAGCTCGATGAGCGGAGCCGCGAGCTCCTGGGGCGGATGCAAGGTGCAGACGAGCGCTTCGGTGCGCTGGCCGCTCGCGCCGAGGAGGCCGCGCGGATCGAGAAGCTCGTGCCGGCAGCCGTCGCGACCGTCGAGCGCGCGGAGCGCCGGGTGGGCGAAGTCGATTCCGCCGTGACGGGGCTCGAATCGCGCGCCCACAATCTCGAAGGCCTCGCCGAGCGCACGCGTGCGCTGGGTCAGGAGCTCGAGCTGAAACAGACCGCGCTGGACAAAGCGACGGAGCATCTCGACCGGGTGGCCCAGCTGCGCGAGCAGGCGGCGACTGCCGCACAGCAGCTCGAAGAGCGCTCTGGGCAGCTCAGCAGCACGGTCTCGACCGCGGGCAACCGGCTCATCGAGCTGACGGCGACGCTGGACGAGCTGGATAACCGGGCCGGCACTCTGCGCTTCGCGCAAAAGCGCATGGCGCAATTCGAAGAACGGCTCGCCAAGTGGGAAGCGGTCGAGTCGCAATTGACGCGCGCGCTCGAGCAGATGAGCCAGCGCCAGGCCACGGTCGACGCCATGCAGGCGGACATGCATCGCTTGTATGAAGTCGCCGAGAAGACCACCGATGATGTCCGGTCGATCGCGGCCGCGCGGGAGGAAGTCGGCCAGACGCGCGAAATGCTCGAGACGGTGCTCAGCATGGTGACGCACGTGCACGACGCCGCCAACGGCCTGGATCATCGCAAGCGCCAGGTGGAGCAAGCCGAAGAGCGGCTCGCGCGGGCGGAGGCGATGCTGGCGGAAGTGCAGGCGGGGCTGGAGCGCCTGCATGGCCAGAAGGCGCTACTCGATCAGGCGGTCACGCAGGCGAGCGCGCTCGAGTTCCATACCAAGCAGGCGGAGACCGTGATCGCCCAGCTCAGGCAAGAGCGCGAGATCACGGACACCGTGCGCTCGGCGGTCACGCAGCTGCGCGAGGAGCGGCGGTCGGAGGAACGGCCGACGAAGAAATCGGCGTAGGGGTTGGGCCAATAGAGTTGATGTTGATGCAGTAGGGTTTTGGTAGGGGCGCAGCATGCTGCGCCCCTACTGGTTTCTCCAGCTCAGCGCCTGCGCAGACCGGCCGTCAACGTCAAGGTGTTGGCGTTCGCGCTCCAGGAAGCGCCCTTCACCTGCGCCTGGTCGATGCCGTAGGCCAGGGCGAACCACATCGGCCGGGGGCCGAGGTCGAGCGTCACGCCGACTTCGCCCCCGGTCGCGCTGCCCGATCCCGATCCGGGCGGCACGTTGACAGCGAGAGCCAGAGCCCGCCACAGCATGGCGTGTCCGCGCACGCTCGACCCGACGAGCGCGAAATCTCCGCGTCCTCCCAGTCGCCATGTGACCAAGCGCTCTGGACCCGACAGCGGTGTGTAGTAGCGTGCGTGCGGCCCCGCCTGCAGGCTGAACCACGACGTCGGCATGTACCGTAGCGCCAGGGATCCCTCCACTAGATCGCGCCCCCCTTCGGCATACCGCACCGCGAGCGCCAAACGCCGGAACTGCGCGCTGCTCTCGAAGCCGGCGGCGGTGGCGGCGATGCCCCCGGTCCTGACGTTAGTGATCAGACCGGCAACCGTGACGGTAACGCTCGTGCCCGGTGCGCCTGGTTCCGCTTGGGCCCGGGGCGGAGCCCGGACCGGGGCCGTGGCCACCACGGGCGGCGGGGGCGGGGGCGGCGGCGGCGGCGGGGTCGGGCGGGTCGCTGCACGGAACGTATCGCGTGCGACAGGTGGTGTGCGCGCCGGCACCGAATCCGGTCGCGGGCGGACCGCAACGACTGTCATGCTCCGCCGGACGGTGTGGTACAGCTCCGTGACCTCAGGCGGGAACACGAGCGTATCGGGTTGCGCTTCGGGCGCCAATTCGACGAGCCGGCGAAACACCGCAATCGCGGAGTCGTGCTGCCCGCGGTAATGCTCCGCGGCACCGAGGTAGGTGAGCGCCCGGGCGCGCGCAGAGTCATCGAGCTGGGTCGCGAGCGGTGGTGCGAGTACCTGCCGCAACGTGCTCGCGGCCACGTCGAACTCGAGATCCCGATAGGCACGCTCGGCCCTCGTCATTTCGTCGCGCGCGCTTCCGGTCTGCGCGCGCAGCGGCGTGGCGACGAGTAGCGCCAGCACCACAAATCGCAGTCTCATCGGGTGATCTTGCTGAGTGTGATGTCCGTCAGCCGCACCGTGCCGCCGGCGGGCACGGTGACCCATGCGGTGTGCGTCTGGAACCCCTCGCGTACCAGCATCAGATGATGCCGGCCCGCGGTCACCCGAATCCTGACCTGGGGCGTCGTGCCCACCCCGCGCCCGTCAACCAACACCCGGGCCCACGGGCTCGAATTGATGGACAAGTAACCGGGCGCCGTCACTGCGGGGCTCGTCCTCACCCCCTGACCCCCTCTCCCCTTCGCTCCGCTCAGGGCGGGCCTTTCAGGAGAGGCGGAACGAACGACAGACGGGGAACGAACGACGATCGGAGGCTCCATCCGCACCGGCGCGGCGCGGAATTCCGTATCCGGGGACAGTGTCGCCGGCACGGGCGGGACGGGGTTCCAGACACTTTCATTCGCCGGCTCCCAACCCCGCAGCAGCGCGACGCCGGTCACGATGAGCACCACGCCGATGAGGGAGGCGGTCACCACGAGGCGAGCCCTATTGCGTGGCTCCTCGCCCCACTCGTCGCCCAATAGAAGAGGGGAGGCCGGAGGCGGCGTCGGCCGATTCATAGGCCGGCCGTGCTGAATGTACCGCTCGTCGCACCGGTGAGACCGTTCGCTGTCGCCGTCAGCGAGCACCCGGTGCATGCACCAGTAAGCTTCAAGTTATTGAATGTGGCGATGCCGT
>QHUF01000027.1 GCA_003221075.1 Gemmatimonadota bacterium | reverse complement strand
TCGTCGGCGGGAGCGGCGCCGAGGCCGCATAGATGCTGGCGGGATCTCCGCCGAGGGCGATGGCGACGGGCATTTTCTCGCCGCGCTCCGCCATCACGCGCCAATGCGCCGCGCCAACCTTGTGACGCTGCCAGTGCATCGCCAACGTGTTCTTGCTCAACACCTGTACTCGGTACATCCCCACATTCCTGACTCCCGACTCCGGGCTCCTCGTAATGACTCCACCGAGCGTGATGTACGGCCCGCCGTCCTCGGGCCAGCAGATCGGCACCGGGAACTGTGCCAAGTCCACATCCGATTCCTGAATCACGGTAGTCTGGCAGGCGGGACGGCCGACCGTC
>QHUF01000026.1 GCA_003221075.1 Gemmatimonadota bacterium | reverse complement strand
GGCTCCGGAAATGCGAGCACCGACTCTGGCAGGTAGGTATAGGCTTCCCTATGTTTCGACACGAGCCGACCGATAGCGGGGAGAATTCGCCGGAAGTAGAAGAGGTAGATCGCGCGCAGCGGCGCGAACCGGGGCGTGGCGAACTCGAGAATGACGAGCCGCGCACCGGGTTTCAGCACCCGGGCCGCTTCGCAGAGGCCGCTGTCCAGGTCGGCGAGATTGCGTACGCCAAATCCCACCAGCGCGCCGTCGAACCGCGCCGCGGGAAACGGCAGCGCCAACGCGTCGGCGGCGACCGGAGCAGTGCGGGGGGATTTGTCCCTGCCCTGCGCCAGCATCGGGACCACGAAGTCGGCGCCGATCACGCGGCCGCGAAAACCGGCCTGCCGGGTGAGCTCGGCGGCAAGGTCCAAGGTGCCGGCGCAGAGATCGAGATACGTGCCGTCGGGTTTAGCTTCCCAGCCGAGGCGCGCCACGGCGGTGCGCCGCCAGGACCGATCCACGTTGAGGCTGAGCAGGTGGTTCAGGAAGTCGTAGCGCGGAGCGATCGCGGTGAACATGTTGCGCACGTAGGCTGCGGAGCGACCCATAGGCGCGAAAGATAGGCCGGACCACCTGAACGCCGCCAGCGATCAGCAAGTGGTGGCGTGGGCAAAGCAGGGTCATGACGCGGCATTCCGCGAGCTCGTGCGTCGCTACGAGCGTCCCGTGTTTTCGTTGCTCTATCGGATGGTGCGCGATCGCGCGCTCGCCGAGGATCTCGCGCAGGAAACGTTCATCAAGGTCCTGAACGGGATCAAATCGTACCGGCCGGAGTTCAAGTTCTCATCCTGGATTTTCAAGATCGCGAACAACGCCGCGATCGATCATCTGCGGCGCAAGAGCATCGACACGCTGTCGCTCGATGGCGCGCCCAGTGCCGAGACGCCCGACCAGGTGCGCGCGACGTCGTTGCAGCTCGGCGACCGCGCCGAGAGTCCGCTCGACGAAGTGGAGAGCCGCGAGCTTGGGACGGCCATCGAGCGGGCCATCGCCCGGCTGCGGCCGGAGTACCGGTCGTGCATTCTGCTACGCCACGTCGAGGGCTATTCCTACGAGGAAATCGCGGAAACGCTCGATCTGCCCCTGGGAACGGTCAAAACTTATATCCATCGAGCCCGTAACGAATTGCGTGGTTATCTCGACGATCGCCGGGAGTGAAACCAGAGCCGAAACCGGGCCGTAGGAACCCAAATGACTGACATCTCCATGCATCTCAATACCGATGAAATCGAGCTCTGGGCGCAGGGTCTTCTGCCTGCCGCCCGGGCCATGCATCTCGCCGATTGCTCGCTGTGCCGTGTCGAAGCCGACCGTGAACGGAAGGTCATCCTGGAGCTGGTTCAGCTTCCAAAGTTTGCGCCGACTGCGGGATTCGCGGATCGAGTGATGGCGCAAGTGAAAATTCCGACTGCATCGGGCGGCTGGGAACAGCACTGACGACGATGTAGTGGTGGAGGATGTAGGGGCGCAGCATGCTGCGCCCCTGCCTGTTTTACGCCCTGACCTCCGCCCCCACGCCCAGCCCCAACACCCGCATCGCACTCCCGTCACGCACAGCAATCTCCACGGTCCCCCCGGAACCCGTAAACGCTACCAACTCCCCGGGTGCGACATCCGCGAAGGTCCGCCGCAGTGGCCCCGCGTCTACTCCTCCCACGTGAATGCTCGCTCCCGGCTTCAGGGCGCTTGGGGAAATATTCGAGATCAGCGTCCCGAAGCGATCGACGTAGATCACTTCACCCACCACGGCGTCTCGGTCCGTGGTTGGGATTGGCAGCGGGAGCTGGAGCGGATCAGTAATTGCCGTGCCCAGCGATTCGAGCGATCCTCCGTTCGCCAACACTCCAGCGGCGGGCGCAAAGACGTCGCGGCCATGAAACGTCGGCGCCGCTTCTGGTAGTACGGGGATGGAGATGAACTTCGCGTTCAAGGACAGGAAAGAAAGCAGCCCGTTATCCGGTGCCAGAAAGTACCGCCCAAAACGCGTTGCCCCAAGCACTCGCCGGTCTGTTCCCACACCAGCATCAACGACGGCAACGTACACCGTGCCTTAGGGGAAGAACATCCAGGTCCGGCTGAGGATGTACTGCGCGGCACGCACATCGCCGGGTGACACTTCATGGGTGATATCGACCAGTTTCGCATTGGGCGCGTACGTCGAGAGCACGCCCTTCATCTCGGCGACGTAGCTGTCGGCTGTGCCGAAGTCGGTGAGCAGCGTAATGACCGTCATGATCTAGACCTGGACGGTACGCCACCGCCCGCCTTTCCAGAAGAGGATCATGGCGATGCCGCGCGAAATCGCGGTCACGCTCAACGCCAGCCAGATGCCGAGCAGCCCGAACGCGCGCGACCACCAGGCCGCCAGGGGGATACGCATCGCCGTCACGGACGTGCTCACGACTTGCGGCCAGAACGTGTAGCCCGCACCCGCCAGCGCTCCTTCCAGGATCAACTCAAAGCTCTGGCCGATCTGCGCGAACGCGATGACCCGCAGGTACGAGACGCCGTCGGCGATCACCTGCGCGTCCCGCGTGAACAACGAGACGAGACGGCCCGGAATAAGAAGGAAGGCGATGGCCGTGGTCACGGTGACCACGAGACAATAGCCGACGGTGAGCCGGACCGCCTCCCGTGCCCGCGCTTCCTGCCGCGCACCGAGGTTCTGGCCGACGAGCGCGCCGGCGGCGAGCGCGAAGCCGCTGATCGCGATGAAGCCGAGGCCTTCCATCTTGTGACCGACGCCCAGCGCAGCGAGCGCCGCGGTGCCGAACCGCGACGTGAACCGCGTGAGCCACATGTAGATCACCGAGAGCAGCACGCCCGCGAGCGACAACGGCATCCCGATGCGGATGATCGTGGGCAGGGCGCGCCAGTCCGGTGCGCTGACGCGCAGCAATCCCCGCCGCAACGCGATGACGAGACCCACCAGGAACCCGCCGCTGCGCACCATCACCGACGCCAGCGCGGCGCCCTCGACGCCGAGCCGCGGGAACGGGCCCAACCCCATGATCAGCAACGGATCGAGCAGAATCGAGACGCCCACTGAGCCGGCGAGCATTAAGAACGGCGTCCGCGTATCGCCGGCCGCTCGGAACGTGGCCTCGATCGCGAAAAATCCGAACACGAGCGGTGCGCCGAGCAGCCACGTCGAGAGATACGCATGGCCGAGGCCGGCGACCTCGGGTGGCACCCGCATCACACGAAACATCGTGCCGGCCACCGACCAGCCGACGACACTGACCACCAGACCAGCGCAGAGGGCGTAGACCACCGCGGCAGCGGCGACCCGCGCCGCGCGCTCGGGATCGCCCTCGCCATGGCGCCGCGCGGCGACGGCGATCAATCCGATTTCGACCATCTCGCCGAGGCTGAGCGCGACCCAGATGTAGAATCCCGCAGTGGACACCGCGGCCAGGGCGGCAGGGCCGATAAGCCGGCCCACCCAGATGCTGTCGATCAGATTGAAGGAGAAGTGGCACGCCATCATGGCGACGGCGGGAACGGCGAGGCGGAGGACGACGGGCCGCAGCGGGCCGGTCGTGAGCGACCCTACCTCCGGCTGACTAGCGGACGTACCGTGCTACCAGCACGAGCGCGTCATCGTTGCCTTTCACGTGCCGGGCGATGACGAAGTCGGCGATCTCCTGGGGCGAATTGGAGAGCGCGAGCGACTCCGCGAACCCGTCCTTGATGCCATCGGAGTACAGAATTACGGTATCGCCCAGGGCGAGCGGCACGGAGCGCGTCGTGGGATGCGCCTGCTCGGCGCCGATGAATCCTGCATTCGGGACGAGCGTGATGCGGGATGGGCGGTTGCCGACGTCGGCGCGCAGCAGGACGCCACCGACGTTGCCGACGCCGAGCCACGCCATCGTCGCCGCGTGCGGATCGAGATACGCGAGCCCGAGCACCACACCCCGCAGTCCGGTCAATGCGTCGTGGGAGCGCCGGACGAGTTCGATCAGCGGCTCGCGCGCATAGCGGTCCAGCGCAGCGACCGCGGCGTGGGCGGCGGACGCCGCTTCCTGGCCGTGTCCGAGACCGTCGACGACGGCGATGAGCGTCCCCTTGCCGACGCGCTTGATGAGGCAGAGATCGCCGGACTCGGACTCCCCCGGCAACGGCAGCGTCGCGAACGCCGCATCGATTTTCAAATCGCGCGCCGCCACTTCTTCATGGTGATGGTCGTACCGCGGCCGACGACCGAATCGACGTCGAACTCGTCCATCAACCGCTTCGCTCCCGGGAGTCCGGCACCGACGCCGTGCGAGGTGGAGTAGCCGTACTGCATGGCGCGGTCGATGTCGGGGATGCCGGGGCCCTGATCGGTGGCGATGATGGACACGCCCTGGCGGTCACCGTTCTGGACGAGACTGAGGGTGATCTCGCCCTTCTTGGCGTACATCAGGATGTTGCGGGCGATCTCCGAGATGGCGGCAGCAATGACCGTCTGCTCGCCGCTGGAGAATCCTGCGACGGCGGCTAACGCGCGGCCTTGCTGTCTCGCTTCAACGACGTCAACGTCCGCGGCGATCGACAGTCGCAGCTCTTCACCCACGCTCGCTCGGTCGCTTGGGTTTGGTCTCGAGGAAGCGCTCTTCGGTTCGGCGATTCAGGAACGCGAGGCCTTCTTCGAGATCGAGCACGGTCGCGACGCCCTTGAGCGTCAGGCCGAGCTGCACCATGGCGAATGCCACGTCGGGCTGGATCCCCACGATGACCGTCTCGGCGCCGCGGAGGCGGGCCATGTGCGCGATATCGCGCAGCGTCCGCACGGCGAAGGAGTCCATGACGTCGAGTGCGGTGACGTCCACGATGACGCCGCGGCAGCGCGACCGCCCGACCTGGGCGATCAGGGCTTCGCGAAGATGGGATAGATCGGCGTCTGTAAGGGCCGACTGAATCGAGGCAATGAGATATTGCCCCTGCCGCAGAATCGGTACTTCCACGGCGTCCTCCGGCTAACGCTGGGATTCTGGCGCGATTTCGCGGACCTGCGTTGTCGGCGCCGCGCGATCGGCAAGCAGGCGCTCCGCCTCTTCGATGCCGCCCTGCAGGTCACCGACCGTGGCCATTTCGCTCAGGTCGACGCCGATGGTCACCAGCGTCTGCGCGATTTCGGGCGACAAGCCGGTCACGATGACGGTGGCACCCAGCAGGCGCGATGCTTCGACCGTCTGCACCAAGTGGTTTGCGACGCCGGAGTCCATGGCCGCCACACCGGTCACGTCGATCACGACGACCTTGGCACGGTTGGCGCGAATCGCACGCAGCAGCTGTTCGGTCAGCTGCCGAGCGCGCTGCGGGTCGATGACGCCGATGATCGGCAGAATCAGCAGCCGCTCGCGCACCTGGAGCACCGGCGTAGACAGCTCCCGGATCGCTTCCTGTTGCTGGCGGATGATGCGCTCGCGCTCTTCCACGAATCCGACGGCCACCGTGTTGGCGATGCGGTTCGCCGCGGGCTCGTAGCTGTCGAGAATCCGGTTCAGTTTTTCGACGTTGTCCTGGTACTTGGTGAACAATGAGCGGGCGAGTACGTCACGCAGGAGGAGCACGATTCCGACGACTTCGTCTGTTTCGACGCCTCGCGGAATGATGCGCTCCGACAGTCGCCGCGAGTACGCCTGGAGGGCCTCGAAGGTTCCGGTCTCGAGCGCTTCCACGTAATTGTCGTAGACCGCGGTGGCTTCGGCGAAGATTTCCTCCTCCGTCATCGCCGTCAGCAGCTCCGCGCGCGTGATGCGCCGCGCCCACTCTTCGCGCAGCTGCGTGCGGTTCTGTCGCAGGTGCGCGACCAGCTCGCGCAGCAGCCCGGCCGAGGATTCCGACAGCGTTGTGGCGTCCGACGCACGCGTCGAAACGCTCATGCTCTTCTTGTTGTCCATGGCTCCTAACCTAGTGGTGGCCATTTAGGGAGCAAGGCCCACAGCCCTGCTCTTGCGGCGTTCCTTGGTCTCGTATAACGCGACGTCGGCAGCGTTTAGGAGTGCTTCCACGGTCTCACCGTGGCCGGGGTACACGGCTACACCCACACTGATCGACAAGTTAGGCTTTTCGGCGTCCGTGGCCAACCGGTCCGCCACGCCGCGCGCCACGTGCCAGGCGGCCGCCTCCCCTGTCTCCGGGAGCACGAGGGCGAATTCATCGCCCCCGAACCGGGCCGCCGTGTCCGTGGTGCGGCAGGAGCCCAGCAGCGCCTCCGCGACACGGCGGATCGCCAGGCTGCCGGTGAGGTGTCCGTGGCGGTCGTTGATCTGCTTCAGGCCGTCGAGATCGAGCAGCACGACCGCCAGCGGCTGGGCGGTGCGGCGCGAGCGCCGGATCTCGGACTCGAGCGACTGAATCAGCTGGCGATGATTGGCGAGCCCGGTCAGCGCATCGGTGACCGCGAGCTCGCGCCAGGTACCCTGGATATCGCGCTGGGACGCCACAGCGGCGGCGAGCACGAGACTCGTCACCGCGGTGATGCCGGTCCACACCTGCAGTAACACCAACGACTCGTTGGTAGCGTAGACG
>QHUF01000025.1 GCA_003221075.1 Gemmatimonadota bacterium | reverse complement strand
GATGCGCCGCGCCGCGCAGGCGCGGATCGTCCTGGTGCGCTCCGCGCGAAAGTGCCGCCGCCGCTCCCTGCGCTCCCATGTTCCGCGCCCACAGCGCCAGGCCGGGATCGGTCTTGGCTGCTCGCTGGAACTCGACGAGGAGCGTTGGATCGTCGTCCCTCGACAGCAACCGGAAAAGGAATCGATCGGCGAACCGAAATACGCGTGCGTCGGGCGGCCACCCCAACTCGAGCAGCCTCCGGTATTGATAGATCGTGCCGACTTCCTTCCATCCCATCGCCTTCAATGGAGCGGGCGCCAGGAGGTTCCCTCCCCACAGCCCCGTGTCCTTCTGTTTCCGGATGATGGCGGGCGCTTCCTTGTAGTGCTGGATCGCTTCGCGCAGTGCGGCGACGCGTTCGAAATCGCGTGCCGGCTCGGGCACGACTTCCGTGAGCGTCCGATACTGAATCGGGAGACTGGCGGCCTCATACAACCACGACAGAGGCACCGTATGTGTGGAGGGAATCTCCAACCGCCGCTCCAATGGTAGGAGGTCGTACCAGCTGGTGCTGCGGGGTCAAAAAGCGGGGGCAAACTATCCCTCCCCCGCCCAATAGGCAATCGCGGGAGATTAACCCATTGTGCTAGAAGATGTTCCGACAATCCTCCCAGCGTGCAACGTACTGCACTCCACGCTTATGGCACCGGCCGCTGGAACTCCGACGACGGCAGCCACCGCGGCATCGACGGACTGGCTGGTGATAGCGGTCCTGGTTGTAGACGTTCTCCTGCTCCACGCCCCACCCCTTGGGACGTCCCACGAAATCCACGCCCGGCTTGATCGACAACGCCGGCACACCGGAGCGCGCAAACGGAAAGTGGTCCGACCGGAAGAACGAGCCCCGCACGTCGGGTTGTGATTCCACGGTGAGCGACTCGGCGCGCGCCGCCGCCTCGAACACCGGTCCCAGCGTCGAACGATCCACCCCGAGCGCGCCGATGTCGCGCGTCGCGCCCCGGACATTCGTGACGTCGAGATTTAATACGGCCGCGGTTTGACCGAGTGGGACGAGCGGGCGCTGCACGTATGCTTCGCTGCCGAGCAAGCCGCTTTCTTCGGCGGTGGTCGCGACGAACAGGATCGAGCGCGCGGTCCGCGGCAGCTGCGTGAGGGCCTTGGCGGCTCCCAGAATCGCGGCAACGCCCGAGGCGTTGTCCTCAGCGCCGTTGTAAATCGAATCGCCGCGAATCACGGGACCGATTCCCTTGTGATCCCAATGCGCGGTGATCAATACCGCCTGCGATGCGAGGCGCGGATCGCGGCCGGGCAGACGCGCCGCGACGTTCTCCGATTCGACCCGGCGCAGTGCACTGTGAATGCGGACCGAAGCCGTCACGCCTGTCGCGACCGGATGGAAATCGCGACGCGCCGCCGCCTGACTCAGCGAGTCGAGATTCAGGCCGGCCTTCGACAAGGCGGCGCGGGCGGCGGCCTCAGTGACCCACCCGGCAAACGCGATACTCGGCGAACGTGGCTGGTCGAGCTTGAACTGCTCCACCGACCATGAACCGCGCACGACCTCCCACGGGTATGTCGCGCTCTCCGTCGTATGAATGAGGATTGCACCGGCGGCACCCTGCCGGGCCGCCTCCTCCAGCTTGTATGTCCAGCGGCCGTAGTAGGTGAGAATCCTGCCGAGAAACACCGTGGAATCGACGAGGCCCGGATCGTTGACGAGCATGAGCAGCACTTTGCCGTGCAGATCAGCGCCTTTGTAGTCATCCCATTGCCACTCGGGCGCCCGAATTCCGTAGCCGACGAACACGACGTCGCCGCTTGCGGCGATATCGGCTTCCGGCCGTTCTCCCCACGCGACGAACGCTTCCCGGTAGGCGAGCGTGTCGGCCGCACCGCCCGCCTTCCCCCACGACAGCGTCGGCTCCGGCGTCATCCCGACGAGGGCAACGGGTTGGAAATACGTCCCGTTTGCGCCCGCCGGCTCGAGTCCCAACGCCTGGAATTGGGCAGCGATGTATTCCCCCGCCAGCCGGCCGCCGCGGGTCGCCGGCGCGCGGCCTTCGAGCAGGTCGCTCGCGAGGAAGCGCAGATGGGCGTCCATGGCGGCGGTATCCACCGGAATCGGCGCTGGTCGCTGTGCCGCGGCGATCGTCGCCGCAAGTATCAGCATCGCGACAGTATTCCAACATGTGTTCATCATTGAGCGGGTTGCTCCGGTGAGAGACGACAACGGACGGTATCGATCGTGCCCGGCCGGCTGCGGCCGGCTTCGCTGGTCAGGACAAACGTCGAATCATCCAGAAAGTCGATCGCTTCGCCGCCGATCTCGATCCCTGCGATGTTGCAGGGACGTTGGCGCGCGAGCAGCAGACGGCCGCCGACCCCAGGATAGAAGAGGTAGATCTCGCTGTAGGTGCGCAGCGCCACGAGGCGGCCGTCGGGCCGAATAGCACCCCCCGTTACCAGTCGCCCCGCCTCGGAGCTGGGGCGGATGTCGAGGGTTTGAACCAGAGTCGCAACGACAATGTCGGACGTCGTATCAGGCGTTCGCCAGGCGCTGCGATCGACGCGATATAATCGGATCGCGCTTCCTCTCGTAGCGCCCTTGCTGACGAGATACGTCGCCGTGTCGCGGGGTGACACATAGACCGCCTCGACGTCATGCGAGCCATCTGGGTACCGAAGGCGCAACACTGCCGGCGCTCCCGTCGTGCCGGATGTGTCGCTCGCCCGCTCCGGCGGCGCCGGTTCGGGCACCGCGTAGATAGTGACGAACGGCCGGAACTCCATGTTGTCGCCGCTGTCCGCCAGGTAGACGCAGGCTCGGGGCTGCAGCCGAAAGGCGACCGGGCAAGGGCCAAGGGACATGTCTTCCCAGTCGATCGCCTGCGCGCCGGGAACGAGCAACGCACCACGATCCGTACCGTGCAGGTCGGTTGCGTAGAGATACGGTCCATCGCCCGAGTCGTTGTGCGTCCACAACACGCCGGGGTATGCGCGGCTCACGGCCACGCCGGAGCTTTCGACGAGGCGCGGGCTCTGAAACGCTGCTTGCATGAGGAACAGCGCGGTTGCGAACATGAGACTCCAAGAAGATACTTCGCACATGCGCGACGCAAATGTTCGACTGCAAGGCCGAATCCTCTACCTGACCGAGGATCCGGGCTTCGTGCGTGCGCAGCTCGCCGGGAATGATCCGGCCTGGACACCAGAGCACAAGCTGCGCGACGACATCTCGACCGACGAAATCACGCCCGCCTACATCTGCTACTACTACGACGAAACGCTGGGCGAATTCCCCTACCTGGGACTCAAGTGCCGCGACGAATTCCCGATTACACGTGGCGCGGTGAAACGCGGCGGGTTCGTGGCGGCGGTGAGCGGCAAGCGGCGCGGCAAAGGCTCCTCCCGTGAGCAGTCGCCGTACGCCGAGATGTGCGCGGGGATCAAACTGGTCGTAGCCGAAAGCATCGAGCGCATCTACCGCGAGAACTGCCAGAACCTCGGTGTTTTGACGACGACCGATTTCGCGATTCTCGACAAGGTGCGCCGCGGCGAGGTCATTCCGTTGTCGGTGTTCACGGCGGGCGAGGGCGAGATCACGCGCGGCATCATCGAGCACGGCGGGTTGTTCAACTACAACATGGCGCGGCTGAAGGGCGAGGTGGTGCTGCATCCACCCAAGACGCCGAAGCGGCCGATGACGCTAGGCGAGAAGATCCTCGCACGCCGCTGGGTCGTCGATCCGGCGAAGGGAAAGATCGGTGTTCCCGCGGTGCAGCCCGGCGACGAAGGGTTCGTGTTGACCGACATCCGCTTCAGCCACGAATACGTGACGCCGATGGCGGCGATCTTCTTCGAACAGCTCGTCGGGAAAGACGCACAGGTGAACGATCCCGGCTCGATTCTCATGTTCCGCGACCATCTCACCTTCCTGCCCGAAGCAATGACGCCCGAGCGGGTGAAGGAAGGGCTACTCGACGTCGCGCTGCAGCTCGAGAAGAAGCAGCGCGAATTCGCCACGGCGCAGGGGATCAAGCTCTACGGCGAGTTGCGGCTCGGCCATCATGGTTCCGAAGCGATCTGCCACTCGAAGATCCTGGAGTCGCACGCGCTGCCCGGGCAGGTGATTATCGGCTCCGATTCGCACACGCCGCATGCGGGCGCGGTCGGCTGCATCGCGTTCGGCGTGGGGACGACTGCCATCTTCAATTCCTGGATCACCAAAGACGTGCGGCTGCAGGTGCCTGAGACGGTCAAGGTGGTGATCACCGGCCAGAAACCCGACAACGTCACCGCGAAGGACTTCATGCTGGAGGTCCTGCGCCATCCGTACGTCAAGACCGGCAAAGCGATCGGCAAGCTGGTGGAGTACTGTGGCGATGCTGTCGAATCGTTGTCGGTAGACGAGCGCGCCACGATGACCAACATGACGGCCGAGGTGGGTGGGTTTACGGGCTATGTCGCGCCGGACGCCAAGACGGTCGAATACCTGATGGACTATCGGAAGATGTCCCGCGCTGATGCGGAGCGCCTGTGTGCCGGCCTCACGAGTGACGCCGGAGCCGAGTACTGCGAGGTCATCGAGGTCGACGCGGCGAGCATTCGCCCGATGATCGCCCTTCCCGGCGACCCCGGGAACGGGCTCCACATCGATGACGTCACGCAGCGGATCAAGGTGGACATCGCGTACGCGGGCTCCTGCACGGCGGGCAAAAAAGAAGACATGGACATGTACGCGCGCGTGCTCGCCGAAGCCGCGGGACGCGGTGAGCGTGTCGCGCCGTGGGTGCGCTTCTTCATTCAATGCGGCTCGCAGGACGTGAAACGCTACTGCGAGGAGAAGGGCTACCTGGATGTGTTCCGGCGGGTGGGCGCCACGTTTCTCGAGCCGTCCTGTGGCGCCTGCATTAACGCGGGGCCGGGAGTGTCGAAGACGCGCGAAGAGGTCACCATCAGCGCGATCAACCGCAACTTTCCGGGCCGCTCAGGTCCCGGCCAGCTCTATCTCGCCAATCCCTACACCGTCGCTGCGTCGGCAATTACCGGCTACATCACCGCCTGGACGCCCGGGATGGTGCTGGAGACGTCCTACTCAGGGTAGGGTGCCGCGGATCTTCACCCTCACCGCGCGCGCACCGCTTCCAAAATCCAGTGCGGACGTCACGGTCGTACTCGAATCTGGAACCGACTTCGCCGTGATCGTGAACTCGCCGTTCAGCATGCCCCGAGCCACGTTGAACGTGGACCCACCCTGACTCGAGCCGTACTGGCTCGACGTGGTATGCAGGTGGCCACTGCGCGACAGCCACTTCTTGACCGTCGAATCCGCCGCCTGATGGATGACGAAGCCCGTGCCCGTGCCGGTCGTGTCCAGGGTGAAGCGCGACCATAGCGAATCCGCGATCGGCGCGCGACCCGCTCCGAGCAGGAAGAACACCGAGTCCATGGTGCCCGTCGCGCCATGGTAGCCTCGCCAAGCGAGGATCGCGGTGAGGTTGCTGGTGATGTGCGAGCCGCCCTGCGTCGCGTCGATGTCGAATTCGATGCCGGCCACGCGCGTCGTGTCCCCCCCCGAGCCCTGCGCGATGCGGGTCGCGCGATCCATGAACGGGAAGACGACCACGGACATCAACGCGTACAGCCCCGAGTCCCCCGTAAATGCGGGATCGAGCGACGTGTCGTGCAGGAATGCGGAGTCGAGGGCCATGCGGACCGCGACGAGCTCAGGTCCCGGAATCGCCTCGGGATCGACGCCACCGGCATCGGAGCACGCCACGATGACCCCCGTGAGGGTCAGGGTGAGCAACAGCCGTTTCATGTGCGTGAATATGGCGTTACTGAGCGCCACCCGTAACTGTCACGACCGGCACGCGGTAGGGACGAAGTGAATCGCGCTGGTATACGCTGCGGGGATTCCAGAGGACCCACGTCTCGATCCCCAGCTCTTCGGCCGCGCGGATCTGCTCGCGAATCTCGTGCGGCGTATAGCGGGGCTTCCGCCGGCCGAGCGTGAATGCCTGGAGATAGGGGCGGATCGTGGCGGCTTTGGCGAGCGGCCGTGAGCGTTCGAGTGCTTCGCTGAGGGCGTTACGAACGACGCGGTATGGCTCGCCGTTCGGCCACGCGAGTCCATAACTGCCCTTGTAGTAGTGGCTGGGATAGACCATCGGCAACACGACGTCCGCGACCGTCACGAAGTCTTCCCACACCTGGCCGATGCCCAGGTCTCCGGTCGCCGACGCCGTCAAGCCGAAGACATCGAATGTGACGGGGACGCCCAGCGGCTGAATGCGATTCACGAGAATGGCGATCCCCGCCTGCACGCCCTCGCGCTGCGTCTCGCCCTTTTTGCGGGCCGCAAAGATCGCCTGTGCCATCGCTTCCTTCGGCTCGTCGGGGAAACGCACGTAATCGAACTGGACTTCGTTGAAGCCGAGCCGCACTGCTTCCTGCCCGAGCTGCGCGGAGTAGATCCAGACCGAGTCGTTATACGCATCGACCCACGCGATGCCGATCCGATCGCGCCACAGTCCGCTGCCGTCGCGATTTTGGACCGACCACTTTGGCCTGCGCTCGGCTAGGAGCGGATCTTTGGCGACGACGATGCGCGCGATGGCGTAGATGTCGTGCGCGCGCAGGGTATCGAGACGCGATTGGACATCTTTCGTGCGGACGCATTTCGTTGCGCCGATCTCCTGCGCGACTTTCACTTCCGAGGGATAGAGCAGACAGCCGGTGTCGTCCTTCACGTCGACGACCAACGCGTTGATCTCCGTCGAATCCGCGAGCCGGACCAGTTGCGCGAGTTTGCTCGACCCAAACGCCCACGCGTTGACGTACAGCGCCTTGATCGGATCCGCCTGGGAGTTGTCGAACATCGGATCGGGGAGAACGTAGCGCAGCTCGATGCCACGCAACCGCATCGTCTCGGGCGACGATGGCAGCTGCTGGGCAAAAAGGCCGCGACTTGCGATCGCGGCCCAAAAGAAGAAAGCGCTTGCCTGCCGAGCCAACTTCATAGGGGCCACCAACATAGGAAATCAGCCCCCGATCGGGCAAGCATTAGCGTCGCATCAAGGTCGTAAGCTATTGAATAGCAATGGGTAAGTGGCAATGCTCTGCCCGCGATACTGCGGCCGGATGCCGAACAGAATCACGTGCCCACTGCCTTGCTGGACGTCGAGGATCGCGGCCTTTCCCGCGATGCGTTCCGGATGGAGCACCCAGCCGGAGAGCAAGATGCGCGTCGGATCCTCGGGCCACCGCCCGACCACCTGCGTCACGTTCGAGTCGAGGACCTCGAACGCGGGCCCTCCCTGAAACCATCCAATCGTCTCGCGCGGCATCCCGTGCGCGACGGCGGTCGAGGTGTCCAGCTCCAGCCGGAAGATCGAGCCCGGCGCGTAAAAATCCTCGTCGCCCACCGCTTCGAGCACGTTCCGCACCGGCAGCAGCAGCGCCTGAATCGCGAATCGGCTCGCCTCATTCAACGCGATGAGCGTTCCGCCGTCGACGACGAACTGCCGCAGCGCTTCGCTGCCGTCGGGACCGATGCCTCCCGCGTACGGCGCCGGATAGCGCGGCGGCAGGCCTTCGAGAATCTCGCGCGGCGACTGATCGGGCAGAATGATCACGTCGAACTGATCGTGCAGCTTCCCCGCGCGCACCACGGAGTCGACGAGAGATGTGTAGGGCACCTACCAGTTGTCGTACACCCACCGCGTCCAACCCTCATCCATCGCCGCGTCGTACGACTTGTAGAGGCCAATGCGCTGCGTGTCAGCCTGCAGCGGCGGGATGGGATTGACCGATCTCGGCGTGATCGGCGGCGACAACGGAACGCGCAACGAGTCGTTTGCCGCGATCGCCGTCACTCGCATCAGCAGCGGCAGGGTGTGCGCGGTGACGTCGTAGGGGCGCTCCGGCGGTCCACCGGGATACAGTCTCCGGTCCGGATAGTTCTGCACTTCCAGGAGCGTTTTGGCGAATGCCGCGTACGGTTGGCGCAGCACGACGACGTACGTCCCCGCGGCATGGCGCTGGCCCTGCACGCTGAACGACTGCAGGGCCGTGCGAATCTCCACCCCGCCGCGCCGCAAGATCCCGAGCATCGCGCTCAGCGCGACCGAGTCCTGGCGCGCGGAGATCACGTAGGCATACGGCCATTCCCGCCAACCGCGGATCGCGCGCGTCTCGACGTTGAAGAAATTGGCAAG
>QHUF01000024.1 GCA_003221075.1 Gemmatimonadota bacterium | reverse complement strand
CAACTTCTGTACCGGATCCCACCCCAGGGCGTCGACGCCATCGCCGTTGGCGATCGTGGCGACGATCTTCCCCGTCCGCGCGTCCACCACCACCGACGTCTTGCCGCACCCCGAGAAAATGCGGTCGGTGGCGCGGTCGTAGGCGATGCCGGTCGGCCCCTCGCACGGTGCGAGCGGCCACGACGCGACGGCCGTCATCGTCTTCTCGTCGATCACTTGAATGGTGCTCTTGCCTTCGTTGTTGACGAAGATCTTGCCCTTGCCGTCGCTGGCCGCGCCCTCGGGCGAGTCGTCCTCGAGCTGCACGGTGCCGACGATGGCGCCGCTCTTCGGGTCGATGGCGACCACGGTGCCGATCGGACGACTGTGGTTGGTGAGAATGATGCGGTCGGAGAAATCGTCGTACATGATGCCGTCGAGGCCACCGGTCGGCACCGGGATCCGTTTGATGACGGCGAGGGTCGCGATGTCGAACATCTCCACGGTCGAATCGCCGGCGCTCGTAATGAATCCATGGCCCGACTTGGGCGCCAGCGCGATGCCGTGATTGCGCGGCGTGTCGGGGATGTCACCAAGCACCTTCCCGGAGGCCCCGTCAATCACCATGACATGCGTGCTGCGCGACACGAACACGCGTCCCGTGCCGGGCTCCGCGGTCAAATAGTCGGTGCCGCCGTCGCCGCCGATACTGTACTTCGCGACCTTGAATGCTTGCGCCGAGCTCGCGACGGGCCACGCCAGGGCGGCGCCGACGAGCAGTGCAAGAGTGTGGATTGCCGGTTTGTACATACGACTCCTGGGTGATGGTCGGAGGGAAGACACGCCTTAATTCTACGCTCGCGTGTGGCGCGCTGTTTAGTCCGCACATTTGAGGTCTGTAAGCCCGCTGTAAGGTACGCCCGGGTAGAATTTGGTCTCTACCCACAGCGAGGATAGTCATGCGAACCAGTCGATGGACGGTCCCCCTCCTGATTCTGACCTGCGCGCTCGCGTCGCAGGCAGCAACACAGCAGACACCTTCACAAGAGAACGAAAAGAAGCTGAAGCGCGCCGATCTTCCGGCCGCGGTGCGGAAGACCGTCGACCAGGAGAGCCAGGGTGCCACTATCCGCGGCTATTCGAGCGAGATGGACGACGGTCAGCTCGTGTACGAGGTCGAAATGCGTGTGCACGGCCACGGCCGCGACGTCCTGATCGGCGCCGACGGCTCCGTGCTGGAGATCGAGGTGGAAGTCGCGCTCGATTCCTTGCCTGCCGCGGTGAAGGCGGGGCTCCTGCAGCTGGCCGGTTCCGGCACGATCACCAAAGTCGAGTCGCTGACCAAGCGTGGCGTCCTCGTGGCCTACGAAGCGCAGGTGCGCACCGGCGCCAAGCGCTCCGAGATCCAGGTCGGGCCCGATGGCAAACCCCTCGCGCATCCGGAGTGATGCGCCCTCGCTACGTTCGCCGCTTCTTGAGGCGCGCCCACCGCGCTAGCACCTGATTCACCTGCGCGCGCGCTCGCGCACACGCGGCGACCTGCGCCGCGGTCGGCGTCACGTCCGCATCCTGCATCGCCATAGCCGCGGCAAGCGCGGCGTTGCTCGCGCTCTCGAGCGTCGGTGGTGGAGCGGGCGCACCCGGCCGGGCGAATCCCCTTGGCCGTGGCCGCGGCGTTGGAGCAAGCGACTCCACTTGTGCGCGCGTCGGCCCCGAAAGGGAGTCGACCAGGGCGCGCGCGTCGCGATGCGCGGCCCCAGCACGCGCCGCGGCGTCATACATCTCGCCTGTCAGCGCGGCCAGCTGCCGTAGCCCCACCGCCGGTGTCTTCACACGCGGATCCAGGCGGAGCGTGAGCGGCTGCGTGAAGATCTTCCCGTCTACCGTGAGTCGGACCGAATACCGGCCGGGTGGCGCCCAGGGCGCAACCGGCGTGTGCTCGCTGCGATGCGGCACAGCCCCCGTCGCTTCAACTTCGCCCGTGCGCGGGTTGTCGCCGATCGCCTGATAGCGCATGTCCCACGTGAAGCGATGGAGGCCCGCCTGAGTCGACAGGCGTTCCTGTGGCGCCGGCCAATAGAGCGGTAGCCCGCAATCAGGGGCGGACGGATTCCTCTGGCAGAGCCGATTGTACGCGACAGGATCGAGCCCGGGATCGGGATCGAGGGCCGGATCATCGCTCGAGTACGACCGAATGACACGCCCCGATGCCTCGACGATCTCCAGCTTCACGGGCGCCCGTGCGTCTTGCCCTAACGCGTAATCAATGATCGCACCGTTCGGCGGGTTCTCGGCGGCCGGCAGCTCGGGCGGCCAGGGGGTCGGCTCGTTGGTGCCGAAGCGGACCCGGACCGCGGTGTTTGGTTTCACGAGATACGTCTCGGCACTCCGAGATCTTGCTAAGTGCCGAATCGGGCTCAGGTCATCCAGAATCCAGAACCCACGCCCATGGGTCCCCGCAATGAGGTCGGCGCACAAGCAGGTGCTGTCGTCTTTCACCTGAATGTCGCGCACCGAGATCGCCGGCATGTTGAGGCGGAGCGACTGCCAGTTCGCCCCGTCATCGAACGAAACCCAGACCTGCGCGTCAGTCGCGGCATACAGGAGCCCACGCACGCGCGGATCCTCACGGATCGAGTTGGCGACGGCGTTGGGCGCGATCCCGGCGTTGATCTCGGTCCACGTCCGGCCGCCGTCGTGCGTGCGCCAGAAATGCGGATGCATGTCGTCGATCCGCAGCGTGTTCGCGGCGGCATAGGCGGTCAGCGTATCGAAGTGGCCCGCCTCGATGTTGAACATGCGGGTCCACGGCTGAATCGCGGCCGGGGTCACGTTCCTCCACGTCGTCCCGCCATTCAGCGTCACCTGGATGTTGCCGTCGTCGGTGCCCGCCCACAGGACCGCGCTGCTGCGCGGCGACGGCGACAGCGCGGTGATTGTGCCGCGGGGTGTCGGTGTCACGCTGCGCGCGTAGCGGCCGGCGCTCGCGGGAATTGCCCAGGTCTGCCGCGCGAGGTCGGGACTGATTCGCGTCCAGGTGTGCGCGTGATCGATCGACTTCCACACCACGTTGGACGTGTAGTAGAGCACGCTCGGGTTCACCGGCGACCAGATGAGCGGCATCGTGCGCACATTGCGGCCGAAGCTGTCGCCGCGCTGGGTGACATCGGGACCGACCGGCGTTGTCTGGCCGGTGCGGCGATCGTAGCGCGAGACGTTGGTGCGTGCGCTCCCGAACACCACGTCGGGATCGCGCGGATCGGGCGCCGCGATGCCGTACTCCTGAATGTTGGCCGGGTGCCAGTCGTGGAACGTGATCTCGCCGTCGTCGGAGCGGCTCGCCACGCACAGGGAACCCGAGTCCTGTTGGCCGCTGCACACGCGATACGGGAACGCATTGTCCGCCGTCACGTGATAGACGGCCGCGGTGGGTTGCGTGTACCAGTTGCTCCACGATTCCCCACGATTGGACGAGATCACCGCGCCCTGGTCGGAGACGGCGAGGATCAGGTTGGGATCGTCCGGATGGATCCAGATGCGCTGATAGTCGTCGCCGCCGGGCGATCCCCGCACGGCCGACCAGCTTGTCCCACCATCCTCGGTGCGCCATATGACGATCGAGGCGCTGTAGATCACGTTCTCGTTTTTGGGATCGACGACGATGGGTGGCAGGTCGCCGCCGCCGATGCGGCCCAACGGCCGCGGATCGGCGGTCGCGGCGGTGGTATCGCCGAGCGACGCGGAGGATCCGGGGATGCGCGTGCGCAGCGTCCAATGCGCGCCGCCGTCGCTGGACTTGTAGAAGCCCACCGGGCCCGATCCCCCCGCGGGATTCACAGATGCCACCATCGCGTAGATCACCTGCGGATTGCTCGGCGCGATCGCGATGTTCGCCTCGAGCACCGGAGGCAATCCGCCCGCGAGCTGCGTCCAGGTCGTGCCGCCGTCGGTGGACTTGTAGATCCCGCCCGCGCCCGGCCACGTCGAGTCGGGGCCGAACGCGGCGTACTCGTAGAATGTCGACTGCTGCTGCCAGAGCGCGGCGTATACCGTGCTCGGACTGCTTGGATCGATCCGGACCTCGTTGGCGCTCGTGTACTCGTCCTTGTACAGCACCTTGGCGAACGTGCGCCCGCCGTCGGTCGAGCGATACACCCCACGCTCGGCGTTCGGCCCATACGGGTGGCCGAGGGCTGCGACGAAGAGACGCTCGGGATTGGCCGGATCGACGTCGACGTACGCGATCATCTGCGTCTCGTCGAGACCCAAATGCGTCCAGGTGCGGCCGGTGTCGTTGGACCGGTACATGCCGTTGCCGGTCGCGAGATCGGGACGGATGATGCCGGCGCCGGTACCGACGTAGATGACGTTGGGCGCCGAGGGCGCGACGGCGATCGCGCCGATCGAGCCGGTCGCTTCGTGGTCGAAGAGCGGCTCCCAGTTGTTGCCGTAGTCGCTCGAGCGCCACAGGCCTCCGTTATCGAAGCCGATGTAGAAGACCGTCGGACGGCCGGGCGTCGCCGCGAGCGCACGCGCGCGGCCGGCGCGGAACGGGCCGATCGTGCGCCACCGAAGCGCCGTACCGAGGTCTGGAGTTTGAGACGTGGCTCGCGGCGGGAGGAGCGCGAGAAGACTGAGAACAACGATTGAAGTTCGCATGCGCGGATTATGCAGCGTCCGCGCCCGGCGTGCTACTTCGGCAGCGCTACTCGCTGAGACGCTTCGGCGCGCCCGAGTTGGGTACCGACTTCGGCTGCTGCGACGACGCAGAGGGCGGGGGCGGCTCTTCGATCGCGTTGCCGGCATCCTGCAGGCCACGCTTGAACGCCTGAATCCCCTTGCCGATCGATGCCCCGATTTCCGGGATGCGCTTGGTGCCGAACATCAGCGTAACGACCGCGATCAGAATGAGAATGTGCCAGATGCTGAGGTCTGCGAGCATGCTCAGAATATAGCGGCCTCAGCGAGGCGCCGTTGCGCAACTGTCGCATTTGGCAACCGTTCGATCCGCACCGTCGGCCGCTCGAATCCCGCCACAAATACGGTCGTCTCGAAGGGGCCGGACGGACGCTGCACTTGTACGCGGACCGTGTCGCCGATCCGAACGGCCTGGAGTTTGGCGCGGAGCTCGGGCCAGGTGCGCACGGGGGCGCCACCACATGCGGAGATCTCGCTCGCGCTCGCCGTTGTACATCGCGGGGCCCCAGCTGACCTGAGTCTTGAGTCCTGCAAGAGCGAGGTAGCGATCGAAGTCGATCGGATTGGCGCCGCGGACGTGGGCGTCGAAAAACGGGGTCACGGAGCAGCCGCACACCGATTCGACGGCTTGTTCGATGACTCGGCCATCGATTCTCATTCCGGCGTTCCCCCTCGCCCGAAGAGCCTGCCCTGAGCGAAGCGAAGGGGAGAGGGGGTCAGGGGGTGAGGCCCTATCGAAGAGCCGGCGCATCACGTCGTCCATCGAGCGCTGGCCGTGCGTGACATCGCGGATCATCAGGTCGAGCATGGTCCCGATCAACTCGCCCTGGAGGTGTGTGCTCGCGCTGTAATCGCCCAGCTCGCCGGGATCGACGTTGTAGGCGACCCGACTGATCGACTCCGCGGAGAAACGCTCGTAGGCGGGATTGGCGAGATAAGAGCCGACCAAGCGCTCCAGGTGCGCCGTTCGCGTCGAGTCGCGCACAGGAATCCCCGCGCGCCGCTGGAGCAAGTCGGCGTAGAACATCGTCAGCCCTTCGCTGAACCAGAGGCTCGCAACCGGTGGCTGCGTGCGGTAATCGATCTCGCGGTACTCGATTGGCTTGATCGCCAGCAAGTTCCAGGTGTGGAAGAACTCGTGCGCCGTTTCGGGGACCACCGCGTTGGCGTTGCGCGCCAGGTCCGCGCTGCTCGCGCCGAGAGTGACGGAGTTGTGGTGCTCGAGGCCGCCGCCGTAGGCACCGTCTTCGAACATGAAGGTGTAGTCGCGATACGGCGCGCGCCCGAATAGTGCGAATGACTGGTGCACGACTCGCTGAATCCCTGCGACGAATGCGACGGTATCGAACAGCGTGGCGTTCGGCTGCGGCCAGTAGACCACGTGGTGCGGCACGCCGGCCTCGAGGAAGCTCCATTGCCGCAGGCGGCCGACAAGAATGGGCGAGTCCATAAGAGATGCAGCGTCGACAGCAGCGTAACCCCAGATCCGCTGATTCGCGCGCTGCCGCCCCTGGTCAGTGTCTCTGAAGGCATTTCGTAAACCCGTCGCGACGTCCCAGCTCCTTGGAAGCTCGAGGATCACCGCAACCGGCATCTGCTCCCCTCCAAGCAGATACATGAAGGCGTGTGGGCCACCGACCAGGCCGCCGGTCGCAGTGAGAAATGGCCGCCACGAAGCCCGAGGCCCCGGCTCAGGCGAAGGCAGCGCGACTCGATAGCGTACAGTCACCCAGCCCTCAGGCGTGGAGAACTGCCACACCGCGCTATCAACTCGAGTGACGGTGCCACTCGGCTCGACCGCGACATTGCGCACGTAGCGCCAGTAGCGGTCGTCGTATTCGGGATGCGCGGCCATGGCGAGCCGGAAC
>QHUF01000023.1 GCA_003221075.1 Gemmatimonadota bacterium | reverse complement strand
GACCGCCGTGGTCCTGTCGCCCGGACCCAAGACCCCGGCACAAGCAGGAATTCTGGTGCCCCTGGTTCGCACGCTCGCGGGCCAAGTTCCGATCCTCGGGGTGTGCCTGGGCCACCAGGCCATCGGTGAGGCGTTCGGAGGCAAGATCGTGCGAGCGCCTCGGCTGATGCACGGCAAGACGTGCCCAATCGTCCATAGCGACGATGAGTTTTTCGACGGCATTCCCAGCCCGTTTACGGCGATGCGGTACCACTCGCTCGTCGTCGACCCCGCCTCGCTTCCCCCAGCTCTGGTGGTGACGGCGATGAGCGCCGATCGCCAGGGTCCGGGCGATGCCGCAGAGATCATGGCCATGAAGCATCGGGATCACCCGACTTACGGAGTGCAATTCCATCCAGAGTCCATCGGGACGGAACACGGGAAGCGCATTCTCGAGAACTTCTTGCGCGTTGTAAGATCAACCGGAGCACCGGTATAGACGCGGGCTAGACTCCACGGCACAGATTTTGTATCTTCTTCCGTGCCCGTCCTTGGCGTGATTCCTGCACGGCTGGGCTCCAGCCGGCTCCCTCGCAAGCCACTCCTGCCACTGGGTGGCGAACCCCTCATCGTCGTCGTCACGCGCCGCATCGCCGAACTCGGCATTTGCGATCGCCTCGTCGTTGCTACCGACGCGCGCGAGATCGCGAAGGTGGTCGAGAACGCGGGTTTTGAAGCGGTCATGACGTCGCTCGATCACGCATCGGGGACCGAACGAGTCGCGGAAGTCATTGCCAACCCAGCGTTTAGCGACTTCCACTTTATTCTGAATGTACAGGGCGACGAACCGTTCGTCGCGGCCGCCGCGGTGCGTGGCGCGCTGGCGTGCCTCGAGGGCGGCGATCCGCTCGGTACCGCCGCCGGCTCGCTCGACCGAGCGTTGGTCAACGACCCGAGCCGTGTGAAAGTCGTCGTCGATGCACGCGGCCGGGCGGTGTACTTCTCGCGCGCGCCGATTCCATTCGACCGCGACGGCAAGGGCGAAGTCGTCTATCACCAGCACGTGGGTGTGTACGCCTACACACGGGAAGCGCTGGAGGCATGGGTGCGGCTGCCGCCCGTGCCGGAAGAGCAGTGGGAAAGGCTGGAGCAATTGCGCCCGCTGTTACACGGCATTCCGATGGGCGTGACGTTGTTCGACGGGCCGGCTGCGCCAGGCATCGACACCCCGGCGGACCTCAAGTGGGCCGAAGCGGAAATCACCCGACACCTGAGGGAGGTGAGTCCGTGAGCTCGACGAAATACATCTTCGTGACCGGGGGCGTGGTGAGTTCCCTCGGAAAGGGCATCGCCGCGGCATCACTCGGCCGATTGCTCGCCGAGCGGGGACTGAAGGTGACGATCCAAAAGTTCGATCCCTACATCAACGTCGATCCCGGGACGATGTCGCCGTTTCAGCACGGCGAAGTGTACGTGACCGATGACGGCGCCGAGACCGATCTGGACCTTGGCCACTATGAGCGGTTCATCGACCGCTCGCTCTCGCAAGTGAACAACGTGACGACCGGCCGGATCTATCTGTCCGTCATCACGAAGGAGCGGCGTGGGGAGTATCTCGGCTCGACGGTGCAGGTGATCCCGCACATCACCGACGAGATCAAGGGCGCGATTCGCCGGCTCGCACCCGACCACGACGTGGTGATCACCGAGATCGGCGGCACGGTCGGCGACATCGAGTCGCTGCCGTTCCTCGAGGCGATCCGCCAATTCCGCCAGGAAGTCGGCCGCGACAACGTCCTCTTCATTCATCTCACACTCGTCCCCTACATCGCGGCCACGGCCGAGCTGAAGACGAAGCCGACGCAGCACTCCGTCCGCGAGCTCATGCAGATCGGAATCCAACCCGACATCCTCATCTGCCGCACTGAGCGGCCGCTGTCGGAAGACCTGAAGCGCAAGATCGCGCAGTTCTGCAACGTGGACTTCGGCTGCGTGGTCGAGAGTCCCGACGTGAAATCGATCTACGAAATCCCGGTCAAGCTCCACGATCAGGGACTCGACAAGGAGGTCTGCAGGCGGCTCCATCTGGACACCAAAGAGCCCGATCTGCGGGCCTGGGCCGCGATGGTAGACAAGATCCTCAAGCCGCCCCATCAGGTGCGGATCGCCGTGGTCGGCAAGTACACCGAGCTCGCCGATAGCTACAAGAGCATTCACGAAGCGCTCGTCCATGGCGGGATCGCCAATGAGGCAGGTGTATCGATCCACTGGATCGCGTCCGACCGCTTCACAGATCAGGAAACCGCGGGCGAGCTGCTGGCGGACTACGACGGACTGCTGGTGCCCGGGGGGTTCGGCGTCCGGGGCGTCGAGGGAATGCTGGAGGCGATTCGCTGGGCGCGCGAGCACAAGCTGCCGTTCTTCGGCATCTGCCTCGGCCTGCAAACGGCGATCATCGAGTTCGCGCGTAACATGTGCAAGATTGCCGACACCAACTCGAGCGAGTTCGCGCCCGAGTGCGAGAATCCCGTGATCGCGCTGATGCGCTCGCAGGAAGGGATCCAGGAGATGGGCGGCACGATGCGGCTGGGCGCTTATCCCTGCCGGCTCCGCCCCGGCTCACACGTGGCGCAGGCGTACAATGCCACCGAGGTGAGCGAGCGGCACCGCCATCGGTACGAGGTCTCGAACGCGTATCGCGACGTGCTCGCGGAGTACGGCATGCGCTGCTCGGGGCTGTCTCCGGACGGCTCACTGGTCGAAATGATCGAGCTGCCGGACCATCCGTGGTTCATCGGCTGCCAGTTCCATCCCGAACTGAAGTCGCGGCCGATGCGCCCGCACCCGCTGTTCGCGGGCTTCGTCGGCGCCGCGCTCGATCACCAGAAACTGCACCTACGCGACGAAGTGTCGCGCGAATTCCATGGCCCAACGGTTCGCGGCTGACAACAGCCCGTTTCTCATCGCGGGTCCGTGCGTCGTCGAGTCCGACGACCTCAACGTCCGCGTCGGTGAGGCGCTCGCCGAGCTGGCGGTCAAGCTCGGCATCACCGTCATCTACAAGGCGTCATACGACAAGGCGAACCGCTCGCGCCTGAGTGCCCCGCGCGGTCCCGGGATCGAATCGGGGCTCCGCGCGCTCGAAAAAGTCCGTAGCGCCACCGGCCTGCCCATCCTGACCGATATCCATGAGCCAGGTCACGTCTCGGTCGCCGCCCACGTCGCCGACGTGCTCCAGATTCCCGCCTTTCTTTGCCGGCAGACGGATCTGCTGGTCGCCGCCGGCAAGGCCGGCCGTCCGGTCAACATCAAAAAGGGTCAATGGATGGCACCGGAAGAGATGCGCGGGGCGGTAGAGAAGGTGCGCGCGGGTGGCGCCCCCGACGTCGCCGTCACCGAACGAGGGACGTTTTTCGGGTATGGAGACCTGGTCGTCGACATGCGCAGTTTCTCGCGGCTGCGCGCCGCCTGCAACGTACCCGTGATCTTCGACGCGACGCACTCAGTGCAGCAGCCGGGACAGGGCAGGGACGGCGCGAGCGGGGGCGACCGCGGGTTCATTCCGCCCCTGCTGTATGCCGCTGCCGCCGCCGGCGCCGATGGCTTTTTCCTCGAGACGCATCCCGACCCCGCCCGCGCGCCGTCCGACGGGCCGAACATGGTGCCGCTCGACCAGCTGGCGAGCATCGTGGGGCTGGCGGTAGAGATCTGGCACCGCGTCCGGGAAACCGTCCGTGCATAAGCCGCAGCGCACTCCCCAAGCGCAACCCGGCGGCAAGCAGCTCGTCGACCGCGGCAAGCGTGTGCTCGCGCTCGAGGCGGCGGCCGTCCAGCGGCTGGCGGATACGCTCGGCCCGGCGTTTGCGCGCGCCATCGAGATTCTCGCGGCGGCCAGGGGACGCGTCATCGTGTCGGGCCTCGGCAAGTCGGGCCTGATCGCCCGCAAGATTGCCGCAACGTTCACGTCGACCGGCACGCCGGCCATGTTCCTGCATCCGGTCGATTCGCTCCACGGCGACCTCGGCATTGTGAGTCGAGACGATGTCGCGATCGTGCTCTCGAAGAGCGGCGCCTCCGACGAGCTGTTCGGGCTCGTCAATCAACTGAAACGCCTCGGTGTACCGATCCTCGCGCTGACCGGTGACGCCGATTCGCTGCTGGGACGGCAGGCGACGGTCGTCCTCGACGCCTCGGTCGCCGATGAAGCCTGTCCGGAAACGCTGGCGCCGACCGCGAGTACCACGGTCGCGCTCGCGTTAGGCGACGCCCTCGCGGTGACCCTGCTCGAGGTCAAAGGCTTCCGCCGCGAGGATTTCGCCGCGCTGCACCCCGGCGGCGTGCTGGGACGCAAGCTGCTGCTGCGCGTCGCCGATGTGATGCTCACCCAGGATCTGCCGCTCCTCACCCCGGACCGCCCGATGCGGGAGTGCGTCGTGCTGCTCGCCGGGAAGCGGGGCACGGTCGTGATCGCGAATGGGAAAGCGTTAGCAGGCGTCGTCACGGCGGGCGATCTGACCCGGCTCATGGAGAAGACGGACAAGTTCCTCGACATCCCGGTCGGCGACGTCATGACCCGGACGCCCAAGGCGACGACCGGTGATGAGCTGGCGAGCGCCGCGGTGAGTCTCATGGAACGCCACGGCATCATGGCGCTGCCGGTACTCGATGGTGACAAGAACGTGGTGGGGATCGTGCATCTGCATGATCTGATGAAGGCCGGCGCCGTATGAATGTCCTTAAGGGCAGCGCCGTGCCGAGCGCACGCTTTAGCGTGTCGATACTCATCGGGCTGCTCCTCCTCTTTGGAGCCTGTAAGAGCGGCACTCCCGTCACGGCCACCCAGGCCGTGCTCGACAGCGCCGACCAGGTGCTGATCGGGATGACCCATTACGTCACGGACGCCGGGGTACTGCGGGCGCGGGTACGTGGCGACACCGCGTACTTCTATTCCAACACCCAGCGCGCCGAGCTGCGCAACGTGCACGTGACGTTTTACGATCAGACGGGCAAACCGACGTCGACGCTGACGTCGCGCGAGGGGACGCATCACTGGCGCACCGGTGACATGGAGGCCCGCATGAGCCTGGCCGTCACGTTGTAGGTGACGGGTTCACATCCGATCCAGAGTTCAAGAACATCTCCGCCAAGCGACCCACCGGCCGGGGCGGCCAGTTCACCTTGCCGAACCAATGATCGCCGGTCCGTTGCTCGCTGTCGCGCTCGTCCTGCAGCAACAGCCTGCCCCCGCTCCTGCAGCTCCGCCGGATACGGGCCGGACATGCCGCGTGATGATCGACTCGATCGGACACACGTACCGCGAGATCACCGGCGCCAACGGCGAAAAGTCGGCGCACGGCGGTGGTGGTGTGCTCGGGCACTGCGACGGCACCTCCACCAGCATCTCCGCGGACAGCTTCGCGCATTATCCGGCTTTGGGCCGACTCGACCTGATCGGGCGAGTTGTGATTCGCGACACCGGCATCGCGCTCGACTCGCGCTTCGCGTCGTACTTCCTGAGGGACGAACGCCTCGAGGCGCACAATAACGTCGTGGCCGTCAACCGCCGGACGGGATCGGTGTTACGCGGGCCGAATCTGCGCTACTTGCGGGCCGCCAAAGGCATCCGCGATACCGTCGAGATGTACGCCACGCAGCGGCCGACAGTCGAATACCGTCAGACCCAACCGGGTGACACGCTGTCCAACGAACCTTACATCATCGTCGGCGACCGGCTGCGCTTCAAAGGGGACGACCGCATGTGGGCGGGTGGGAAAGTCACGATCGACCGGAGCGACTTTGCGGCGCGCTCCGATTCGATGCAGCTCGATCAGACGACGGGCTTTGGTGTGCTGGTCGGCTCGCCGCGCGTCGAGGGGCGGGGGCGGGGAGGCGGGGGAGGCACCGGCGACGCCGCTAAGGGCTACACGCTCGTGGGCACGCGCATCGAGCTGGGTCTCGCGCAGCGCGACATTCGGCAGGTGAAGGCGCTGGGTCACGGCAGTGCCACGGGCGCCGACTGGAACCTCACGGCGGATACGATCGATCTCCGCGTCGCCGATCGGTTGTTACAACAGACATTCGCGTGGGGCGACACCAGCCGTCCCCATGCGATCTCGGCACTATACACGATTCAATCCGATTCGCTCGCGATCGATTCGCCGGGCGAAATCCTTACCGAATCGCGGGCGTTCGGCAACGCCTTCTCCACCGCCAAGCGGGACTCCACGACACCGCCCAAGGAGACCGACTGGATTACGGGCGACTCGCTCACGATTCGCTTCGCGCAGGAACGGGACTCGCTCACCAACCGTCCGCATTCGCGGTTGCGCGAGCTCGTGTCGCGCGGAGCGCCGGCCCGAG
>QHUF01000022.1 GCA_003221075.1 Gemmatimonadota bacterium | reverse complement strand
GTAATCCTGCACGGCCAGCGCTCTTCAGCGGCACTCCGCTCAGCGGCCCCTCCTCACCGTTGCCTCAATACTTACGACGAACGGCGGATTCTTCAATCGACCGCTGCTGGGCACGGCCCTGTAAACGACGGCCACCCGTTGGCAGTACATATGTAAAGAGTCAGCCATCACGCGAGGGCTCCGTATTCAGGACTTGCCGGAGCGGGACGTCATTCGGGAAGCCCAGGCCGGGAACGAACGGATGTACCGCGAGCTCGTCTCGCGCTACCTCCGGCGGGCGCTCGCGGTCGCCTGGGAGTTCAGCGATTCGCTCGAGGATGCCGAGGACATCGTCCAGGAAGCGTTTCGTCGCGTCGTGAATGCCCTGCGGGGCTTTGACGTGAGCCGTCCCTTCGCACCGTGGTTCTTCACGATCCTGCGCAATGTGGCGCGCGACGGCGCGGCGGAACGGACCCGGCGCCTCCATGCGGCGCTCGATGAGAGCGAGCCCGATCAGGCGCCGACGCCAGACGAGGTCGTCGAGTATCTGGAGTTGCAGGCGAAGGTCGATCTGGAGATCGCGTCTTTATCGGAGATGCAACGAGCGTGTTTCCGGCTGTGCGTGTTAGAGGGATTCTCGAGCAAGGAAGTCGCGACCGCGCTGGGCGTGAGCGACCAAACGGTCCGGACGCACGTGTTCCGCGCTCGACAGGCGATGCGAAAGGTGGTTGATGATGTCGCGCCTTCCTGAGGACCCACGCTACTGGGAGAGACTCACCGATCGTGTCGTCACGAACGCCGGCAGTCAGCTAGGGGAGTACCGGAACGCGGCGAGCCGCCAATGGCATGGACTCGCCCGGTTCTCCGTTCCCCTGACCATCGGTGCTGCCACCACCGTGATCGTCGCGCTCCTTTGGCTGCCTAATCGAGACCGCAACGTACCCGAGCGCGCCTCGGCGGTGACCGTCTACGGCCTTACGCCAGCCGATCCTCTGGCCGCGCAGCTCATCACAGCGGCGGCTCCGCCAACAATGGCGACGCTGCTGGCTACTCTCACTTTGGAGCGTACACAATGATCCGCTTGAACGAATCTACCCGCGCGCTGCTCGCCGTCGGATCCACATTTGTGATGGGGTTCGTCGTCGGTTGTGGCGCAGACCGAACGCTCCTGAGTGCTCCGTCCTACGCAGCGATTAGTTCGACGAGACAGGACGTCGCACGGCACCATGACGAGGTGCTCGCCGAGCTGCGCACCGAGCTGCGCCTCTCGGATCAGCAGTTCGCGCGCGTGCAGCAGATCTTCAAGGCACGCCAGGGTCAGATCGAAACCGTCTGGCAGCAGGTGCACGCGGACATGCAGCGTGCGATGCAGCAGACCACCGCCGAAATCGAAACCGTCCTCGACTCGACGCAAGTGCAGGAGCTGCATGCGTGGATCGCTGCACGTCACGGATCGACGCACGGCGCTCACGTACGCACGGATCACACCGACCACTAAGGGCCATGACCCCTGGTGTTCGCAAGTTGGTGCTGACCGTCCATCTCGCGTTTTCGATCGGATGGATTGGCGCCGTCGTGGCGTACCTGGTCCTCGGCGTTTCCGCGGTGACAACGGCGAATGCGGAGACTGTACGTGCGGCTTGGATCGCCATGGACCTGACGGGCTGGTACGCGATCGTTCCACTTGCCCTGGGATCAGTATTGACCGGCATACGGTTAGCGCCCAGGCGCTCATCGCGCACGAAGGTGATCCCGCAGCGCTCCGCAGTCTGGGAGGTGATCTCTTCCATCCCAGTGCGGGTCTCTTCATCCTGCTCGTGGTGACCGTGCTCAATGTGTACAAGCCGCGCGGATTGACCCCTTACGGCCGTCGAAAGCAACTCGCGGTGGGTGGGCAGGGCGATGCCATCTCGACCGCCACCACCGCTCCCTGGGTGAAGACATTCGCGATCGTCGCCCTCGGGATACTGCTCTTGTTAGCCGTGTTGCATCACCTGCTTGGCGGGGGCATGCGTCACCACTGATCCGCTAGAGGTGCACTCGCTTGAGCAGCTTCGCAGCGAGTGCCGGTGCGTCGTTCACGCCGTCACCGAACATGACTGCGGCGTCGGTTCGAGGTGGTGGAGTACCGTATCGAACCGCGCGCCGCTAAGTTAGGAACCGCCGCCACCGTAGCTCAGCGGTAGAGCTCTCGATTCGTAATCGAGTGGTCGTCGGTTCAATTCCGACCGGTGGCTCCTACAAAAGATGGGCCCGTCATCGAAAGACGGGCCCATTTTCATAGACCTTGACAGGCCCCGGACCAAGCGGCATATCGTCTTGCATCCAAGTAGGACACGGTGGTAAAGCCTATAACGGTCTGCAACGTCAGGTGGAGTTCTCCTCACTGGGTTGTCTCTTGTGAAGATGGGTCGTTCACGCAAAGCAAGCACCACTCGCGCGAAGAGGCGATTTGGGAAGGGCGACAGCATGCCCATAAACACCGCCCAAGTGTTCTGCGTATTCACCGCGCGAATGGTTCCCTAGATATCGAACACCCGTATCGCGCCGGGCTCCTCTACTGACTCTCGACCCCCCTCGACCATCCCTTGACACCGCACGGCATAAGTGGAGATTGATGGCTCGCACATGACCATCACTTTCGCGCTGCTGCTTAGCCTGGTCCTGCTGCTGAGCCTTACGCTCAGCAGGGGGGTCGCGGCGCGCGCGGAGGTAAGAGTCTAGCAGTCGCTCGAGAGTAGGACGAAGCAGCACCGGCGCCGCGAACCCCATCAGGTTCGCGGTCTTTTTTTTCCACCGCGGAGGAGAGCCATGGCCAGGGACGTCATCATCTTCGACACCACGCTGCGAGACGGCGAACAGGCGCCCGGGAATGCGATGTCACCAGAGGGCAAGCTGCGACTGGCACGCCAACTCGACGCGCTGGGCGTGGACGTCATCGAAGCCGGCTTCCCCGCCGCCTCGCAAGGCGACCTCCGTGGTGTGCAGCAGGTCGCGCACGCCGTCCGGCGTCCCATTATCGCCGCCCTGGCACGCTGCCACGATGGCGACATCGATGCCGCCGCCGAAGCACTGCAGCCGGCGCAGCGCAAGCGCATCCACGTCTTCATCGCGACCTCGGATCTCCACCTCGAGCAGAAGCTGCGGATCGATCGTGCGACCTGCATCGAGCGGGTCCGCGCCGCCGTGCGCCGCGCCCGCGGCTACACCGCGGACGTCGAGTTCTCGGCGGAGGACGCGACGCGCAGCGACCTCGACTTCCTGTCTCGCGTCGTCCTGGTCGCGATCACCGAAGGGGCGACGACGATCAACCTGCCGGATACCGTCGGCTACACGACGCCCGCCGAGTACGCCGCGCTGTTCCGCACCATTCGCGAGCGGGTGCCCGAGGCCGGGAACGTGGTGCTGAGCGCTCATTGCCACGACGACCTCGGCCTTGCGGTCGCCAACTCGCTCGCCGCGATCGAGGCGGGCGCGGGACAGGTGGAGTGCACGGTCAACGGCATCGGCGAACGGGCCGGCAACGCCGCGCTCGAGGAAATCGTGATGGCGGGACGCGTGCGCCCTCAGGTCGTCTCCTTCCAGTGCAGCGTCAATCCGCGGGAGATCGTGCGCACGAGCCGGCTGTTGTCGCTCGAGATCGGCGTCTTCCCGCAGCCCAATAAGGCGATCGTCGGCCGCAACGCCTTTGCGCACGAGGCGGGAATCCATCAGCACGGCGTGCTCCAGAACGGCCTGACCTACGAGATCATCGCGCCTGAACCGGTAGGCGCCGGCGGGTCGAGCATCGTGCTCGGGAAGCACTCGGGCCGCCATGCGCTCGAGCGGCGCTATCGCGAGCTCGGCTACGAACCCGACGCGGCCACGCTCGAGCAGCTCTACGAGGCCTTCACCGCGCTGGCCGACAAGAAGCGGCAAATCCTGGACGAGGACCTGCTCACCCTGCTGCACGAGGGGTTCCAGCAGGCACCCGAGGTCTACAACCTGACGAGCCTCCGCGTGACCTGTGGCACCGAAACGGCCACGGCCGAGGTGCGCCTAGCGGGTCCGGGGTTCCACGAGCGCAGCGCGAGCGCGACTGGGAATGGCCCCATTGCCGCGGCGTTCGCCGCCGTGGGCGAGGCGCTGGGCCGCACGATCGAAGTCCTCGATCTATCGGTGCAGTCGGTCACGCCGGGACGCGACAGTCTGGGCAGAGTGGTCCTGCAGGTACGCATCGACGGCAAATCCCTCAGCGGTCACGGCGCTTCGACCGACATCGTCGAGGCCGGCGCGCGCGCGCTGGTGCATGCCCTGAACAAAGCTGACCACGCCGACGGGCTCGAAACGATGGCACTGAGCAGCAGCTACTACTGGGGAGTGTAGCTCATGAGCGAGCTCCTGACCGGCGCGCAGATCCTGCGCCGCACACTGGTGGACGCGGGTGTCGAGGTGATGTTCGGCTATCCCGGCGGTGCGATCATGCCGTTTTACGACGCGCTACACGGCCAGCAGGCACTGCGCCACATCCTGGTGCGGCACGAACAGGCGGCCGCCCATGCGGCGGACGGCTATGCGCGGGCCGCCAACCGCATCGGCGTGTGCGTGGCGACGTCCGGTCCGGGCGCGACCAACCTCGTCACCGGATTGGCCACGGCGTACATGGACGGCTCACCGGTCCTCGCGATCACCGGGCAGGTCGGCCGGCCGATGCTGGGCCGCGACGCCTTTCAGGAGACCGACGTCGTCGGTGTCACGCTGCCCGTCACCAAGCACAACGTGCTCGTGCGCGACGTCGAAGACCTGGCCGACGACGTCCGCGAGGCCATGGCGATCGCGATGGAGGGTCGGCCCGGTCCGGTGCTCGTGGATGTGCCGAAAGACGTCCAGAACCAGAAGGCGGAATACAGGGGGTTAGGGCTTGGGGATCCGGGGCCAGGGAAGGCCAGACACCTGATACCTGACACCCAGGACCTCGATAACGCCATCCAGCAAACCGCACATCTCATCGCCGAGGCGAAGCGTCCGCTCCTGATGATCGGCCGCGGTGTGATCGTGAGCGGCGCGTACGCGGAGGTGCGGGAGCTCGCCGAGCGCACCGGCACTCCGGTCATCACCACGCTGCTCGGCATCAGCGCGTTCCCGCAGGCGCATGACCTCCATCTCGGCATGCCGGGGATGCACGGTGAAGTCCACATCAACAAGGCCATCCAGGCGGCCGATCTCATCGTGGGAATCGGCATGCGGTTTGACGATCGCGTGACCGGCAATACCGCCACGTTCGCGCCGTGCGCGAAGATCGTGCACATCGACGTGAACCCGGCCGCGATCGGCCTCAACGTGCCCGTTGCCGTCGGGATGGTCGGGGACGCGCGCCGTATCCTCGAGCGGCTGCTCTCGTTCGTGACGCCGCGCGAATGCCTCGCATGGCGCGAGGAAATCAGAGGCCTGAGGCATGATCGTGAGGAGCTGTTCACCGGCGGTTTGTCGCCCGAGGTGATTCTCTCCGCACTTGCCGATGTGACGGGCGGGCGCTGCACCGTTGTATCGGACGTGGGACAGCATCAGATGTGGGTGGCGCAGCGCTATCCGTTCCAGCGTCCCAACACGCACATCACATCCGGGGGGCTCGGGGCTATGGGGTTCGCGGTTCCGGCCGCGATGGGGGTGCGCCTTGCTCGTCCGGACGAGCCCGTGTGGGCGATTTCGGGCGACGGTGGCTTTCAGATGAACATGGCCGAAATCGCCACGATGGTGCAGGAAGGGATCGAAGTGAAGCTCGCCGTCTTCAACAACGGCTACCTCGGTATGGTCCGGCAGTGGCAGCAGTTCTTCCACGGCGGCCGGTATTCGAACACGCCGATCTTGAGTCCCAATTACGTGAAGCTCGCCGAGGCCTACGGCATTCCGGGGTGGCGCGTCACCCAGGCGAGCGAGGTGAGCGACGCGCTCCGGCAGGCCAACGCCGCTCCGGGTCCCGCATTGGTGGAGATGGTGATCGAGCAGGAAGCCAACGTTTTCCCGATGATCGTACCGGGCGGCTCGCTGTCCGAACCGCTCGAGGCGGCGCCAGTATGAAGCGGCCGCGCACGGTGACCGTGCTGATGAGCAGCGAGCTCCTCACGCTCGGCCGCGCGTGCGGGGCGCTGCGGCGTCGCAACCTGCCGATCCGCGGGTTCGCTGTCGACTCCCATGGCCCGCCCGGTGTCTGGCGATTGTCGTGTGAGATCGACGCGGATGACGCAACGCTCGAGAGCTTGCTCTTGCAAATCCAAAATGTGGTCGGCGTACGTAAAGCGACGGCCTCATCCCCTGACCTCTCACAGGGTGCCGTGGTAGGGGCGCAGCATGCTGCGCCCCTACACTCATCCTCATCTTCTGGAGACAACATGAGTTCATCGGTGCGCGTGTACTACGAGGGTGACACCGAGCGCGCGCGGCTGCGCGATCGCGTGTTCACCATCATCGGATACGGCAGTCAAGGGCATGCCCATGCGCAAAACCTGCGCGACTCGGGCGCGAAGGTCATCGTGGGGCTGCGGCCTGGTGGCGCATCCTGGAAGCAGGCCGTCGCGGATGGTCTGGAAGTGCGTCCCGTGGCCGAAGCCGCCAAAGCGGGCGACGTGATCATGATGCTCGTGCCCGATCAGGAGCAGCGTGCCGTCTACGAGACCGCCGTCGCTCCAGCGCTCGGTGCCGGCAAGACGCTGATGTTCGCGCACGGCTTCAACATCCACTTTGGCGAGATCGTCCCGGCGGCCGGTGTGGACGTCTCGATGATCGCGCCGAAGTCACCAGGGCATTTGGTACGCAGCGAGTATCAGGCGGGCCGCGGTGTTCCGGGGCTCGTCGCGATCCATCAGGACGCGAGCGGGAAGGCGCTGCAGAACGCCCTCGCCTATGCCACCGGGATCGGGTGCTCGCGCGCCGGGGTCATCGCCACGACGTTCGCCGAGGAAACCGAGACCGATCTGTTTGGCGAACAGGCGGTGCTATGCGGCGGCGTGACGGCGCTCATTCAAGCCGGGTTCGAGACGCTCACCGAGGCAGGGTACTCACCGGAGATGGCGTACTTCGAGTGTCTGCACGAGCTGAAGCTGATCGTCGATCTCATTTATCGTGGCGGCCTCGGGTTCATGCGGCATTCGATCAGCAATACGGCCGAGTACGGAGATCTGACGCGCGGCGGCCGCGTCATCAGTCCCGCGGTGCGCGAGGAGATG
>QHUF01000021.1 GCA_003221075.1 Gemmatimonadota bacterium | reverse complement strand
AGGGGAGCCCGGGCCGTCCTAGCCCGAGATGCCACCGGCCGAACAGTCGCTTGCCGAGGAGTCCGGGCAGTTCTGGATGGTTTCGGTCGATGAGGGCCGCCGGCCGCAGAATCCGCGTCTCGATCCCGAGCGCCGGCGCTTCGGCGGCCAGCAACCGTTCCGCCTCGGTCTTGCCCCAGGCATAGGGGCCGAGCTCGCGGGCGTCGCAGGGCGCCAGCGGGGTACGCTCGTCCTGACGTTCCCAGGGAGTCCGCGGTGGGCGCAGCACCGAGAGGCTGCTCACGTACACCAGACGGGAAACTCCAGCCGCCTTCATCGCTCGCAACACGTTGCGCGTGGACTCAATCGTGTTCCGCTGGTGACCCTCGTAACCGCCATCCTGTGCGGCGGCCGCATGCACGACGACGGCCGCGCCGGAGAACGCTTCCGGCGGTACCGCGCGGCTCAAGTCGAGTCCGCGCCACTCGGAGACGTGCGGGTCGTCGGGATCGGGGGAGCGATTGATGCCGCGCACGCGAAACCCGCCGAGGGCGAGCGCCCGGCTGATCTCCCGGCCGAAGAATCCCCGCGCTCCGGTCAGAACGGCGAGTGGCGCCGCGGGGGAGGGCGCCCGAGGCGCCGGGCGCTGTACCGCGGCCCGCTCGCCCGCCCCGCGCACGTTCGCCGCCAGCTTTTCGTAGATGGTCACGACGCGCCGCAAGTGATCCGGCGCAACCGGCGAAGGGCCGCTCGCCGCGACGGCGCCGTAGAACTCGCCGATCAACTCGGCGAGGCCGGGGTAGTCGCCGCCCGTGAGGAGGCGCCGGGCAACGCCCGACACCGTTCGCGCACCCATCTGCCACGCTTCGACCAACGGGTTACCGGCCTTCTCGACCGGGCTCGTACCAGGGTTGGCCGCGCCAACCACGGTCGTCCGCAGGAAATCGGCGGTGAGCGTGCCACCCGTTCCCGCCACCACCAGCGTTGACCCCACCGGCCGGGCGCGGAGACTCACGCTCAGTCGGCCGTACGTGTCATTGGCCCGGAGCACCACGTGGAGGTCCGCATGTTCGGCGACGACCGCCGCCACTTCGATCGACTCTGGATCGGGCGTAACCTCCTCGAGCGCGGCGATCAGGGTTGACAGCGGATGCGGGAGAATGTCGAGCAGCCGCGCCGCGAGCGCACGCGGCCCCGCAGTGCTGAGATTCACGCCGGAAGGATGGAACGCGAAATCGCTGTCGACCCGCACGACGGTTCCGAGCTCGGGAAGCCGTCGCAGCAGCCTCAGGTAGGCCGGGTCTCGGAGCTGCTGGTGGCCGGCGCAGGCGAGCAGGCCACGCCCGTGGGCCAGGTCGAGCAGTTCCCGCGCCTCGCGCTCGGCCTCCACGAAGGGCTTCTCGACGTACACATGGGCACCCGCCTCGAGCGCCGCCCGCGCGGGATGAAAGTGGGTGCCCGCGGGCGTGCACACATGGACCAAATCGGGCTTCGCTTCCCGCAGCAGGTCGACGAGCGAGGTAAACGTCGCCGTGCCGGCCACCGAGGCGAGCGCGTGGGCCGCACGTTCCTGCGTATCGCACACGCCGACGACGATGTGCGGCGTGCTCACGCGCCGCAGCGCATGGAGATGCAGGCGAGCCATCTGACCCGCGCCGACCAGCGCAACGCGGATCGGGCCACCAATCGGTCGTAAGTGGGGGGGGGACGGGTTCATGACTCGGGAGGCGTCGCAAAAGCAGCGCCAGCGGCCGTCGCGCTCGCGAAAGCGCGGTGACGTAGCGCCGACGCAACAGAGCGTCGCGTCCCCTCATGGTCGCGACGGCACGATTCTCTCGTCGGATCGAATCGACTCGACCTGAACCTGACCATGATCACCCCCCGGGACCCTGCACCGTCCAGCGTAGAGACCGTCATCCCGGGCCGCTTCGTCGCGTTGCTCTATCACGACGTGCATCCGGGAAACGCCTTCGACTACGGGCGCCTGGGCGAATCGGCAACGATGTACCACGTGTCAGAGCCGGTCTTTCGGGCACACCTCGACATTATCGACAACGCCGGGGTCCAGTGTCTCGACGACGATGCGATACGCGCCTGCCTCGCGGGACGGGGGAAGGCGGGCGCAGCAGGCCTCGTGTTGTGCTTCGACGACGGGTGGAATGGCGCCGTCGAACGCGCCGCGCCGTTGCTCGCGGAGCGCCACCTGCCAGCCTTCTTCTTCATCACGACAGGGTTGGTCGGCCGGCGATTCTTCGCGGGCGCAGCCGCGTTACGTCGCCTCGACCCGCTGCTGTTCACCGTTGGATCCCACGGCGTGACGCACCGCATGCTCAGCGGGCTACGGTCGGACGACATTCGCGCCGAGCTGTGCGACTCACGGCGTGCACTCGAGGACCTGCTTGGCAGACCCGTGGCGTGCCTCAGCGTCCCTGGGGGGGCGGTCAGCCGGCGCGTCGTTGAGATCGCGGAGGAAGCGGGCTATACCTCCCTGTTCACGTCCGCGATCGGGATCAACCCGATGCCGGGCGGATACCGCTGCATCGCACGCATCGGAGTCAGACGGGGCACCGATCCGACAACACTGCAACGGTGGGTGTCCGGCGACCTGCGGCGTGAGCGCGTACGCGCGGCGCTGCTCGCCGTACCCAAGAGGATGCTGGGGGCCCGGGTGTACTCGAAGCTGCGCCGGGTTCTGCTCGGGGAAGCCTTCGGCCGAGAGCACTTCTTTGAGCCCTGAGTTCATCCGGCCGGGACCGCGCCGACCGCACCGAGTCGTGGCGCTCTGTTCAGATGGTCCGCTTGAGCGCCACACCTGTGCAACCCTCGCGCGCGCCGGCGTCCATCTGGTCGGCGTCGCCTGGTGCGCCCGTTCGGGCCTCCGGGCGCGGGCTCGTTTTCTCAATCGCTGGGTCGCGCGGCACGGTGTGCTCCGAACCGCCGGCCAAATCCTCGGCAAGCTCTACGATCGCGCCTGGAACGGGCGTCACGATCGTCGAGTCCTCGCCCGACTGGTGGACCAGGCCGCCGACCGCGCGACCCTGGAGCGCGCTGGGCTCGTTTCCATCGAAACGGATTCGTATTCGCGCCCGGACACGCTCGCGGCCCTCCGGCGGCTCGATCCCGACATTTTCCTAGTCCACACCAAGTTCATGGTGGGCGCGAAGGCGCGCATGCTTGCGCCCGTAGCGGTCATTGGCGGTCACCCGGGAATTACGCCCTGCTATCGCGGCGCGTACTCTCCGTTCTGGGCCCTGCTGCACGGCCGCCCGGACATGGTCGGGCTCAGCGTATTTCTCCTCGACGACGGGATCGACACCGGCCCGCTGTTGTTCCAGGAGCGGCTGCCCGTTGTCCCCGGCCAGGACAGCCATCTGACTCTCGCCTGGAAGGGAATGCTGCGACAGAGCGAGCGTCAGGCGGAAGCGATCTTGCGGCTCGACGCCGGTGAGTGCGTGCCGCTCCGCCGGCTGACCAGCATTCCCGAGAACTCCTACTTCGTCCTGCCTACCTTAACCGACTTCCTGCGTTATCGTCGTCGCCAGCGACTCGCCAGGTAGTGGAGCGGGGCTCACGCGGAGTTCCTGTGAAGGATCCTTTCCGGACGACTCGTTCGCCTACGCGCGCGCCCGAGCACGGCAACAGTTTCGCGGATTGGCGCGAACCGAAATTCGGTCAGCAGGCGCTCGAGTCGCGGCAACGTTCTGCGCAGTCCACCGTAGTGTCGGGCGCGTGTCAGCCACGAAACGCCGACGCGCGGTTGGCGCGGGTCCACTTCCCAGGGATGGACGTAGAACGTGCCAGGGACTTCGCGCCGCTCGCATTGACGCAGCGCTGCGCGGATGACGCCGTAGGGGAGAAGCCGGAAGTACGCCCCGCCCCCGGCGGGTAGGCGCAGCGGACCCCACTGCAAGGTCGCCGGCGGGATCTCCGCAAGGCGGCCGGCTCGACGCCCCATCCAGTGGGGATCCGGCCTGCCGCCCGGATACCCGTAGCCCGGACGTCGCACTGGAAACAAACTGGAATCGTAGCGATACCCTTCCTCGACCAGGATATCGAGGGCCCATTCCCGCCCCGGCACGATCGAAAAGCTCGGTGCACGAAACCCCAGCACCGCCGTGCCAGTCATCGCCTCCAACACATGTTTCGTGCGCCGGATCGATTCCCGGAACTGATGTGGCGTCTGGTGGGTCACCCGCACGTGGTCCCAGCCATGCGACGCGACTTCATGGCCTCCCCGCGCGATGGTACGAATCAACTCGGCTTGCCGCTGAGCGACCCAACCAAGCACGAAGAAAGTGGCGCGAACGTCATGCCGAGCCAACAACTCGAGTAGCTTGGCGGTCTCGCGCGCGACTCGCGACTCGAAGTACTTCCAATCGGCCCGCGCCACGCACGACTCGAACGCGGAGACCTGGAAATACTCCTCGAGATCAACAGTGAAGTGATGTGTCATCGAGCTGAGAAGGTGCAACGGCCGTGCCCCCTAGATCCGTGCGTACTCCCTGCGTAATGCGTCGAGTGCTAGCCACGGTACGTCGCGGCGGCGCTACTACAGGAGCACGATCGTGACGTTCTTCGTGTCCGAGCCGGAAGCGCCGCGGCTATCGGTTATGGTCACCCGGATCGTGCGCGTCCCGAGGATACTCAGCCCGAGATAGGTGTGCGACGCGCTGAACGATCCCGCGCTCGGCCGGCTCCCTGTTGACGTCGAGCCGTCGCCCCAATCGATCGTGTAGTTCCACGGTCCGTTGTCCGGGTCGCTGAATGAGAAACTCGTCGAGTAGAGCACGCCGAGCAGGATGGTCTCGTCCGCGCCGGCGTTAACGACCGGGGCGCTGTTCGGCGCCGTCACCGTCACCGGCTTCGACGTCGTCGTACTCTGGGCCCCCTGGTTGTCGGTCACCCGCAGCGTGACGGTGTAGCTGCCGCCCGCGCCGTAGGTGTGCGACGGGTTCTGAGCCGTCGACGTCGCGCCGTCGCCAAAGTTCCAGCTGTAGGCGCTGATCGAGCCGTCGGGGTCGCTGCTCGTGCTCGTGAAGTTGCAGTTCAACGCGCTGCAGCTGAACGTGAAGTTGGCCGTCGGCGCCTGGTTCGGCGCCGTCACGCTCACGGTCTTCGTCGTGATGGGACTCTGGGCCCCCTGGTTGTCGGTCACCC
>QHUF01000020.1 GCA_003221075.1 Gemmatimonadota bacterium | reverse complement strand
CGAGCACCACGGTGTTGTTGAAGTTGGTGAGCGGCACGATCGGCATGTTGTACATCGACGTCCACAATCCCCGCAACGCCGGTGTGAGCAGCAGACTGTGGCCGATCCAATCGAACAGCGGATCGAGCAGGAATCCCACCGGCACGAACAGCGCCCATCCCAGCAGTCCCCCGGCGAAGGAGACGTTGAGCAGGACGAGGAGCGCGAATACCACCGCGTTGTGCAGGTTGAAGAGCGGTGTGAGTCCGAGAAATGCGCCCAGGACAATTCCGGCGGCGAGCTGGCCGGGCGTGCCCTCGGAATGGAGCGCGCCGAACAACGATTGAATCAGCTTGATCAGGGTGAACACGCGCTAGTCCTCCCGTTTCAGCCGATCTTCGGCGATCGCCAGAATCTCGCGCAGCGCGGTGCGCCGCTCTTCGTCGCGCGAGCCCCGCAGCCGAGCCTCGAGCAGCGGGACGATCGCTTCTTTGGATCGCCGATTCACGAAGACGACGAATCGGAAGCCGAACTTTTCCTCGTACTCCTCGTTGAGCGTGGCGAGGCGCCGGAGGACCTCGGCCGGAGTGGTGTCGCGATCATAGCCTTGCTCCCGAAATGACGCGACCGACACCTTGTCGGGCCGTTCGCCGATGCGGGGATGGGCGTTGATCACCGCGATCTGCTCGGCCTCAGACAGCTCATTCAGGATCGCACGCGCCCGCGCGAGCAGCGCGGCGCCACTCGGGAACGGCTCTTCGGCACGGAGCCGCTCCAGCAGCGGTCCCGCATGCTCAAAGAGGTTCAGCTGCCCCGATAGCTCGCGCACGAGAACGGCGTCATCAATAACGGAATATGATAGCGACGATTGGTTTCCGAGATCTCAAAGTCGAATGTCGCGCGCTGCAGGAATGCTGCCGTTCCTTTCTTCTTATAGTACGCTCCGACCTCGAATGACAGGCGGTAACTCCCCGCCGAGAGTCCGCTGGCTGCCAGGTCGGCGATGCGGCCGTCGGTATCCGTCTCGCGCGTCCCCTGCGGCACGGGCTCCTTGCCGTCGAGACGCCACAACGTCACCGCGACGCCGGCGGCGGGCTCGCCGCGCGTGGTATCGAGGACGTGCGTCGAAATCGTTGGACGGTTAGTGTTGGGCATGCTCAAGATCCGCGTGGGAACCCTGACGTTTACGGCGCGGCTGGAAGAGAACGCGGCGCCCAAAACGGTGGCTGTGATCCGCAAAATGCTGCCGCTCAAGTCCAAGATAGTCCACTGCCGCTGGAGCGGCGAGTCGACGTGGATTCCGATGGGCGAGCGCAAACTCGGGCTCGATTTCGAAAACCATACCAGTCATCCGGCGCCCGGGATGCTGCTCCTCTACCCGGGCGGGATCAGTGAAACGGAGCTCCTCTTCCCCTATGGCTCGACGATGTTTGCAAGCAAGGTCGGCCAACTGGCAGGCAATCATTTCGCAACCATTACCCAGGGACAAGAGCAGCTGCCGGAGATCGGCAGGCTGACCCTCTGGCACGGCGCGCAGGACATCGTGATCGAAGAGGTGTGAGCCCGCCCGATCTCGTCATCCGTGGAGGAATCGTAGTCCTCCCTACAGGCCAGCGGCCCGTGGACATTGCGGTCACGAACGGCGTGATCTCCGCGATTGGTTCAGAGGTTCGCGACGAAGGCGAATCCATCGATGCAACCGGGCTCGTTGTGTTGCCTGGCGTCGTCGATGCGCATGTGCACTTCAACGAGCCCGGCCGAGCGAATTGGGAAGGCTGGGAAGCAGGTACGCGCGGCGCGGCGGCAGGGGGCGTGACGACGGTGCTCGAGATGCCGCTGAACGCGCACCCGCCGACCACCACGCCGGCAGCCTTCGACGAGAAAGTCGCAGTCGCAAGCCAGAAAGCGTTCGTGGATTTCGGCCTGTGGGGCGGCCTGGTGCCCGAGAACCTCGGCGACCTCGAAGCGCTCCACCACCGTGGCGTGGTCGGGTTCAAAGCCTTCATGAGCGACAGCGGCATCGACGATTTTCACCGCGTGTCCGACGGCGTGCTGGCCATCGGCCTGAAGACCGCCGCGCGGCTCAACGCGATCGTCGGCGTACACGCCGAAAGCCAGGAGCTGCTCGCACCCCACGGCGCGCCGAATCCGCTCGCATGGTGTCGCGCCCGCCCGGCCGCCGCCGAAGTCGCTGCGATCCGCCGCCTGCTCGTCTGCATGCGCGGCGCCGGCAAAAGCGTGCGCGCACACGTCGTCCATGTGAGCTGCGTCGAGGGATTGGCGGAGGTGAACGAGGCGCGCCGCAAGGGCGTGGCGATCACCGCCGAGACCTGCCCGCACTATCTCGCGTTCACCGAGGAGGACTTCGAGCGCATTGGCCCGCCGTTGAAATGCGCACCACCGATCCGCGACGCCGCAACCCGGGAGGCGCTGTGGGACGAAGTGCTCGCGGGTCGCGTGGATCTGATCGCCTCGGATCACTCGCCCTGCCCTGCCGCCGACAAGCACAAGGGTGAGCACGACATCTGGCAGGCCTGGGGTGGTGTCGCGGGAATTCAGGCCACGCTTCCGGTCCTGCTCACGGATGGCTTCCACGACCGCGGGCTTTCGTTCGAGCGCATCGCCCACATGACCGCCACCGCGCCCGCACAACTCTTCGGCTTCTCCCCGCGCAAAGGCGCGATCGCCGTCGGAGCCGATGCAGACTTTGCGCTCGTGGATCCCGGGCAGCGGTGGACCTTCGCGCCGGAGCAACTCCAGACCCGGAGCGGGGTGAGCGCCTACCTTGGTCGAGCATTCACGGGCAGGGTCGTGCGGACGATCGTGCGGGGGAAAACCGTTTTCGGTGATGGCCAAGTGATCGGCCGGCCCGGAGGGGGGCAATTCGTGCGGCCTCCCGGCGCCCGGCCCCATTAGCCACATATCAATGATTATGGATATGTCGAATGGGCATTGACCCCGCGTTGCTCGAGCACCGGCTCGACGAGCTCTACGCGATCGGCGCCGAGCCCGATGGTGGAGCCTACCGGCCTCTGTATGGCCCTGCGTGGGCGACCGCGGTCGAACGCGTTGAACGCTGGTTGAAAGACGCCGGACTCAAGCCTCGACGGGATGCGGTCGGAAACCTGTGGGGTCGAGCGGAAGGCACTGATAAAGGAAAGAGCATCGTTACCGGTTCGCACATCGACACCGTGCGCCACGGCGGCCGGCTCGACGGCGCGCTCGGCATCGTGGCTGGCCTGACCGCCGTCGAAGCGCTGCTCAAAGACAAGGGAAAGCCACGTCGGCCGCTCGAAGTCGTCGCGATCTGTGAAGAGGAAGGCTCCCGCTTCGCGACGACTTTCTGGGGGTCGCGGGCAATCACGGGAGCGATCGATTCGGTGGACGGCGAGATCGCCGCGGCGATGCGCGAGCGCGGCCTCGATCCCACGAAGATCGCGAGCGCGGCGCGCGAGGATATCGACACGTTCGTCGAGCTCCACATCGAGCAGGGCGCGGTTCTCGAGTCCTCAGGAACGCCACTCGCGGTCGTAAGCGCGATCGTGGGCACGGCGCACCTCGAGCTCTGCGTGACAGGCCGACCGGACCACGCGGGGACGACGCCGATGGACCTGCGGCTCGACGCGCTCGCCGGTGCCGCCGCGATGGTGCACGCCGTCGAATCCATCGCGAAGTCCTTGGGTAGACCCGCCGTTGCGACGGTCGGGAAGCTCTCGGTCGAGCCCGATCAGATCAATGTCGTCCCGGGCACGGTGGTATTCACCGTAGACCTGCGGCATCCCGATCTGGCGGGCCGCCGTGCGCTCGAAGAACGCATTCGATCGCTATGCGGCACGATTTCCGAAGAGCGACGGCTCGGCCTGGCGATTCGTTCGCTGCAGGACAAGCCGCCCGTGGCGATGCACCCTGACGTGCGGGCGCTGCTCGCGCGCGCGGCCAAGGAGTGCGGCGTACAGGCGACTGAGCTGGTGAGCGGCGCGGGGCATGATGCGCAGATTCTCGCCGCAAGGTGCAAAGTCGGGATGCTGTTCGTGCCGAGCGTTGGCGGGCGATCACACTGCCCCGAAGAACACACTGACCCCAGCCATCTCGAGCTTGGGGTGCGCGTGCTGGTGCGCGCATTGGAGCTGCTGGCCTACTGAGCTGGCTTGACGGACGCTTGACAGCAGGGTGCGAACGTCCCACCACACGACACGGAGGTGGGACATGCACGATACGAACGCGGTGTTGATCCTCGCAGTCGTGCTCCTGGCCCAGACGGCCGGAGCACAGGAGCCGCAGCCCCGGGTGCGCTCGATGACGGGCCCTCGGCTCGGCGTGACCTATCTGGGCAGCTATCGTCCACCGAACCTGCTTACCGGCAAGAAGCTGAGTTCTGTCATGACGCAGTTCGGGTGGCATTCCGAGCAAGCCGTCTCGCCCTTTAATGGTGGACCGACGCTGGTCGTCGAAGCGAACCTCCTCATCGGCGGCGTCGAGCAGCGAGCGCTGGTGCCGAGCGTGACGTTCTTGGTCGGAGTCCGCGCGAGGAGCGGATTGGAATTCGGGCTCGGACCCAACCTGGCCCTGGACGGCGCAGCCCTGGCATTTGCTGGTGGGAAGAGCTTCAACCTTGGCGGCGTGAGCATTCCGGTCGACCTTGCTGTGGTATCGTCGCAAAGCGGAGTGAGAACGACGCTGCTTCTAGGCTATGCAGTGCAGACCCCCCAATGAGGTGAGGCTCGGTCGCAACGTTCGTTACGTGACGGCGACACGACCCCGTTGATTCCCGCCGGTGTATTCACGAAGCATGAGCGCGATACACACGCTGGGTTGGACCCTCCTTCATTCGTTGTGGCAGTGCGCGGTCGCCGCGGCCGGGCTCGCTGCCCTCTTGACGGTTGTGCCGGCCCGGGCCGCGCGCAGTCGCTATGCGCTGAGCGTCGCGACGCTACTCGTGATGCTCGCGCTCCCCCTCGCCACGGGCCTGCGCATGGGCAGCGAGCTGTCGTGGACGGACGCCGGCGCCCACGCCTTCACGACGCGGATGCGCGCGGTAGAGCCCGCGCTGCCATGGGTGGTGGCCCTGTGGTTGGGCGGCGTACTGCTCATGTCGGCCTACGCGGCGAGGGGTTGGCTGGCGACGCAGCGCCTGCGGACCGTGGGGACGCGTCCCGTTCCCGAGGCTTGGCGGCACACACTCGCCGCTCTCGCAACGCGGCTCCGCGTCAGCCGGCCCGT
>QHUF01000019.1 GCA_003221075.1 Gemmatimonadota bacterium | reverse complement strand
GAGCGTGTCGCGATGATCACGCAGGCCCTCATTGGGCGGGGCGAGCTGCCGGCAATCGCGCAGACGAAGGCGATCGGAGTCTTGAATGGGATCGTGACCACGCAGGCGAGGGTGCTCTCGTTCGAGCAGCTGTTCCTGCTCTTTGGAACGGTCTTCGTGCTATCGCTGCCGCTCTTGTTGCTGATGCATCGCAATAAAGGGGCACCAGGCGGCGGTGCCGCGGCTCACTGAGCCTCCGCCATCGCCGCGGTGACGAGGAGGGCGCGCACGATACCGAGCGCGCCCTTGTCGTTTTCATACCACTCTGTCGGCAGATGCGCGTCGCCGGCGCGGCCACCCGCGCCCAAGGCCACCGCGGGGACGCCGAGGGCGATGGGGACGTTCGCATCGGTCGAGGCACAGGCGAGCTGGTGTTCGTGGCCCACCGCGCGCGTCGCGGCGACCGCGGTCTGCACCAGCGGATGCGTCCGGGGCGTGAGGCCTGAAGGACGATCCCCCACGCGCCGCACGTCGATCGTGAGCGGAGCCGTGCCGGGAACGCGGTGGCGATTCTCCTCTTCGAGCGCCTGAGTCAGAATTGTCTGCACTGCCCCGTCGAGTTTCTCGAGCGCGCGTGGATCCTCGCTTCTCAAATCCAGGTCGAACCACGCGTTTTGGGGAATCGAATTGAGACCGGTGCCGCCCCCAAGCCGCACAACTGAGTGCGCCGTGCGCGGTGCGCCGTGCGCCGGAATGCTCGCAATCCGTTCGATCGCACGACCCACAGCATTCGCTGGATTGGCGACGCCGAAGGCCGCCCACGAATGCCCGCCGGGACCGAGATAGGTGACGCGATAGCGGCGCGCGCCCAGCGCGCGATGCACGATGCGCTCGATGCCGGCCCCGTCCAGGGCGATGAATGCGTGCGGACGGATTGACGGGCTCTGTGACGATTTGTGTAGGGGCGCAGCATGCTGCGCCCCTCCATCACACATCAGATATCGGACACCACGCAGGTCACCGGAACCCTCTTCCCCCACGGTCGCGGCAAACAACACCGGTCGCCGGGTTTCCACCCGCGCCTGGACGAGCGCCTCGCCGATCGCGACGAGCGCGGCGAGACCGCGCGCGTTGTCGGCGATGCCTGGGCCCTCGAGTCGGGCCCCGCGGCGGGCGACGGAAACATCGAGTTCGGGACCGAACACGGTATCGAGGTGCGCGGAGAGCACGACGGATCCGTCGTGTAGGGGCGCAGCATGCTGCGCCCCTACCTTACCAGCAGCGTTTCGATACCACGCGCACACATTCCCGACCTCGTCAACCTGCACATCCCTCAACCCTGCCTCGCCCAGCATGTCCGCGACGCGCGCGCCGCGCGCCGCTTCCGCCCCGGTTGGCGCCGGGATCGCGGACAGCGCGGCCTGGCGGCCGAGCGTCGCTTCATCGGAGCGCTCGATGAACGCGCCCGCGGCCCGCACGCGTTCGTTCTGGAGAACGGCGTCGATCACGATGGCAAAGTATGACCTTTGGCGCGGGTTCTGCAACGGTGCGCTGTGTGTGTCCTTGACCTCAGAAAGGGGTGACGCGACACTACGCGGATGGAGGAACGGCAGCTCATCTACGACTGGAACAACGCGGGCGGACCAGACGGTGCGTTCGACTGGAGCCGTGCCCGGGTTGATCTCAACGACGAGACGCTGCGCGACGGGTTGCAGTCGCCGTCGGTGACCGATCCGTCGCTCGAGGTCAAGAAGCAGCTGCTGCACCTGATGGCCGACCTGGGCATCGTGGCCGCCGACATCGGCCTGCCGGGCGCCGGGCCTCGCGTCGTCGACCAGGTGCGGGCGCTCGCAGTGGAGATCCGCGATCATAAACTCCCGATCGCCCCGAATTGTGCGGCGCGGACCGTCATCGCCGATATCGAGCCGATCGTCCGCGTCTCGGATGAGGTGGGGCTCAAGATCGAAGCCGCGACGTTCATCGGCTCCTCCCCGATCCGGCAGTATACAGAGGATTGGACGGTGGACCGCATCGTCGCGGCGACCGAAGAGGCGGTCACCTACGCGGTGAGGCACGGCCTGCCGGTCATGTACGTCACGGAGGACACGACGCGGGCCCGGCCGGAGACGCTCAAGGCGCTCTATGGTGCGGCGATCGAGTCCGGAGCACGGCGAATCTGCCTCGCGGATACCGTTGGGCACGCAACTCCAGACGGCGTTCGGGCGCTCGTCAAATTCGTCAAGAAGGAAATCGTCAAGAAGCACCCCGTAAAAATCGACTGGCATGGGCATCGCGATCGGGGGATGGGGCTTATCAACTGCCTTGCAGCAATCGAAGCGGGCGTGGACCGCGTGCACGCCACGGCGCTCGGGGTGGGCGAGCGGGTCGGCAACGCCGAAATGGACCTCCTCATCGTAAATCTCAAGCTGCTCGGCGCGCACAAGGGGGATATTCGCCGGTTGCCTGAGTACTGCCGGCTGGTCGCCGACGCGGTCGGCGTGCCGATTCCCGTCAACTATCCGGTGGTGGGGACCGATGCGTTCCGGACGGGCACGGGGGTGCATGCCGCCGCAATCATCAAGGCCAAGAAAAAGGGGCACAACTGGCTGGCCGATCGGGTGTATAGCTCAGTACCGGCGGAGGAGTTTGGGTTCGAGCAGCGTATCGAGATCTCGCCTGTGTCGGGCCTGTCCAACGTGAAGTACTGGCTGGAACGTCACGGCTACGATCCCGAGGACGATGCGGCATGCCGCACACTCTTCGATGCGGCAAAGCGCACCGACCGGGTTCTGTCTGACGAAGAGTGCCATCGGTTGCTGAACGCATGAGCTTCCGCGACATCGAGAAGTCGTTTTTCGATCTCTATTGGCATATGGATCCGGTGGCCGCCACTCAGGCCGGCGTGCCGGGCCACGATGACCACTACGGCCGGTTCAGTCCCGCCGCGCTCACGCCCCACCTCGCGGCACTCAAATCGATCGCCTCCGCGCTGGAAGAATCCAGCGCCACCGATCTCGAGGAAGAGATCGACCGCACGGCGCTGTTGAATGAGATTCGCGTCATGCTGCGCCGCTTCGAGAAGCTGAAGCCGCAGTCGAAGAATCCCGAGTTCTGGCTCTCGCATCTGCTCGGCGGGCTGCACCACCTGCTGCTCTCCGCCGACCGCACGCCCGCCGAGAAGGCTGCCGCCGCGATCGGGCGACTGGAGGACATCCCCGCTTTCCTCGATGATTTCAAGGCCTCGCTCGAAGAGCCGGTGCGCGTCTTTGTCGAGACGGCGATGCGAATGACGGAGGGCGGCCGCTTGCTCATCACGGAGCTCGCCGCCGCGCTCGGCGCCCAGGCGCCGATGCACGCCGCCCGCCTCACGGCCGCGGCGGAGCAGGCCCGCGCGGCGCTGCTCGCCTTCGACTCGAATCTCGCGCGCTGGCTGGAGATGGGGACGGAGCAGTTCGCGATCGGCGAGGAGGCGTTCAACTTCCTGCTGCACTATCAGCATGCGCTGCGCGATACCGCGCCGGAGCTGTGGCGCTACGGCTTGCGGCTCAAGGAGGAAATCGAGGCGGATCTCGTGCGGCTCGCCAAGCGGCTGGACGGCGTGCCATGGCCGGAGCTCGTCGATAAGCTGCGCGGCGATCACCCCGCTCCGAACGAGCTCGTGGACGCGTACTCGAGAGAGATGGCACGCGCGCGCGACTTTGTGGAGCAACGGAAACTCGCGCCCATTCCCACGGCGCCGCTGGGCGTCATTCCCACGCCGGCCTTCATGCGTCCGGTGATTCCCTATGCCGCCTACGACAGCCCCGGGGCCTACAGCCGCGACCGCACCGGCTGGTTCTATGTCACCGTCCCCGATTCGCGCCTGCCGGCGGCGCAGCAAGAGCGGATTCTGCGCGACCACTGCCGCTACGAGCTGGCCGCCACGGCGCTGCACGAGGGCTATCCCGGCCATCATTTGCAGCTCGTGATCGCGAAGGAACAGCCGTCGCATGTTCGCAAAAATCTCTGGACGCCCCTCACCGTCGAAGGGTGGGCACTGTACTGCGAAGACATGATGGGTGAGCAAGGGTTCTACGCTTCGGACCAGGAGCTCTTCTTCCAGCGCGTGCACCTGCTATGGCGGGCCATGCGCATTCTGCTCGACGTCGGGCTGCACACGCGCGGCCTGACGCGCGACCAGGCGGTCGATCAGATGGTCAGCGAGCTGCACGTCGAGCGGGGCAACGCCGAAGCTGAAGTGCGGCGTTACTGCGCCTGGCCCGCGTACCAGCTCTGTTATGCCGTCGGGCGGCGCGAGCTGCTCCGGCTGCGCGACGACTTCCGTAAAGCGAAGGGAAACAGCTTCTCGCTGCGCGCCTTTCACGACGCCGTCCTCCCATACGGCGGCCTGCCCGTCACACTGATTCGCTGGGGACTCGGCTTGGGTGAGTAACCGTCCCGCCCTCCCACGGCAGGTCAAGCTGTTCGGTGCTGTATCCCTTCTCAACGATTTCGCGAGTGAGATGGTGTATCCGCTGCTCCCGGCGTTCATCACCGGTGTGCTGGGTGGCGGGGCGGTGGCGTTGGGTGCGCTGGACGGCGCCGCCGATGCGGCCGCGGCACTCGTAAAGCTCGGCGCCGGGCGGCTGGCCGACCGGCCGTCACGCCGCGGGCCGCTGATCGTCGGCGGGTACTTCCTGGCGGCTGCCGTGCGTCCCATCATCGCAATGACCGCGGCGGCGTGGCAGGTGGTCGTCCTGCGGGTCGTGGACCGGCTCGGCAAGGGTCTGCGGACGCCGCCGCGCGATGCGCTGATCGCAGATGTGACGCCGGCGCCCATCGTGGGCCGCGCATTTGGTTTGCAGCGCGGGCTCGACCACGTTGGGGCGGTGATCGGGCCGCTGGTCGCCTGGGCGGTGCTGAGTCGCGGTGCGGACGTGCGCACGGTCATCCTGGCGAGCATTGTCCCGGGCGTCCTGGTAACTGCGCTCGCCGCTTGGGCGGTGAGGGGCGGCGAGGGGTGGCGAGGGGCGGCGAAAGAAGCGGCGGCAGAGACTTTGCCGCCCTCCGCCGCCCTCCGCCGCCTTTCGCCGCCCGTCATCGCCATCTCCCTTTTCTATCTGCTCCGGATGCCGGAGACCCTGCTGATCCTCAGGGCACAGCAATTAGGCATCGCGGTCGCACTAATCCCGCTGCTGTGGGCGGCGCTGCACGTCGTCCGTTCATCGACCTCATTCCTCGGTGGGGCACTTTCGGATCGCATCGGCCCGTCGCGGACGATGTGGATGGGGTGGCTCTCGTACGTCGCGCTCGCCGCGGCAATGGGGTTGGCCAGGAGTCCGCTCGCTGCCTGGGTGCTGTTTCTCGCCATGGGCGTCGTCGCGGGCCTGACGGAGAGTCCCGAACGCGCGCTCGTGACAGCCGCGACTGGTGGGCGTCATGGGAGCGGGTTTGGCGTCTACCACGCGCTGACGGGCGTGGCGGCACTTGCGGGTGGGATCGGTCTCGGTGTGATTTTTCAGCGTGTGAATGGGGCGACGGCGTTCCTTGTAAGTACGGTTGGCGCTTTGGGTTTGGTCGTCCTCTGGCCTTTCTGGACGCGCCTGCATAGGGTTCCCCCGCCATGAG
>QHUF01000018.1 GCA_003221075.1 Gemmatimonadota bacterium | reverse complement strand
GTGACCGAGGGGGATTGCAGGCCGTCGCGTAGCGTCTCGTCGTTGAGATCGACACGAGCGCGCGTCCAGTCGAAGGCGCCATCCCTGCCGTCGCCGCTATTCCAGTCGTAGATAAGGTCCCGCTCCTCCATGGGTTTAGTGTCGCGCCCCCCCTAGTCCAGGTCAAGTTGCAACCGCGCCAAACGACATCATAGTTATGCACACCATGCCGGGACCCCTGGACGGGCTGCTGTCCCACGACCGCGTACGTGCCGCGCGCGCCCATATCGAGCGCTCCGACGAGGCGACCCTCGCCCGCCAGGCCACGTTGTCCGCGATCCCCGCGCCGACCGGCGCGGAGGGGGCGCGGGGCGGCCGCGTCGCGGAAATGCTGGATGAGGCTGGACTCGAGGATGTGACGGTTGACGAGGTTGGGAATGTCCGAGGATGGCATCGCAACGTTGTAGGGGCGCAGCATGCTGCGCCCCTACACGACGGATGCGTCGTCCTATCCGCACATCTGGACACCGTCTTTGGACCCGAGCTCGACGTCTCCGTGGCACGGCGTGGCGCCCGGCTCGAGGGCCCCGGCATTGCCGACAACGCGCGCGGCCTCGCTGCCCTCGTGACGATCGGCGAGGCGCTCGTGCATTCGCGCGTCGCGACGGCGCGGCCGGTGCTGTTGGCGGCGACAGTGGGCGAAGAAGGCTCCGGCGATCTGCGCGGCGTGCGGCATCTGTTCGGCCCATCCGCTCATCCGCCCATCCGCCCATCGGCGTTCATCGCGCTCGACGGCGCCGGCATCGAACGCATCGTGCACCGCGCGCTCGGCGCGCGCCGCTATCGCGTGACCTACAGCGGCCCGGGAGGCCATTCGTGGGCGGCGTTCGGCGTGGCCAATCCGGCCAACGCGGTTGGCCGCGCCGTCGCAGCCATTGCGCGCAGTCCCACGCAGCACGCACCACGCACCACGCACGCCGTGGTGCGGCTTGGTGGAGGCACAGGTCTCAATTCGATTCCGCAGCAGGCTTGGTTTGATCTCGACCTCCGCAGCGAGGATCCCCGCGCGCTCGAGAAGCTCGACGGAGCGGTCCAGGCCATCGTGCGCGAGGCGCTGGACGAGGAGAATCGCCACCGGCTCCCCGGTACCGCTTCGCTGACGCTGGACGTCCGGCGCGTGGGTGACCGGCCCTCGGGACTCACGCCGCGGACCCATCCGCTCGTTCAGACCGCCGTCGCCGCCACGCGCGCGGTCGGGCACGAGCACCAGTTCGCATGCGCCTCGACCGACGCCAACGTCCCGATCGCCCTCGGCGTGCCGGCGGTGGCGCTCGGCGCGGGCGGCCGCGCCGGCGATGCGCATTTGCCGACGGAGTGGTATGAAAACGAGCAAGGCGCGCTCGGGATCGTGCGCGCCCTGCTCGTCACTGCGGCGATGGCGGAAGCTCAGTGAGCGGCCGCGCCGCCTCCCGGCATTCCTCTACTGCGATGCATGAGGAGCAGCAGCGGGAGCGATAGCACGAACGCGGTCCCGAAGAGCAGGAAGAGCTGCTCGAACGACAGCATCATCGCCTGCTTCGTCACGACCCCATTCAAGAATCCGATCGCCTTCGTCTGGGCGATCGCCGGCAGATCGCCCCGTCCAATGAACGCCTGCGTGATCATCGCGACTCGCTCGCGCGTCGCCTCGGCGTACGGGGTCACGTTGGCCGCGAGATCGGCGCGATGAATCGCGGTGAAACGCTGCAGCAGTGTCGCCGAGAGCGCGATGCCCACGCTGCCGCCCAGCTGCCGCATCAGATTGAACAGTCCGGTCCCGTTCGGGATCCGTGACATCGGGAGATCGGCGAGCGCGAGGTTCGTAAGCGGCACGAAGATCAGGCCGAGGCCCACGCCGCGGAAGATGAGCGGCCAGAAGAAGTCGGACATCCCGCTATCGGTGGTAAAATGCGCGTGCTTCCACATCGAGAGCGCGAAAATCGCGACGCCTGCGAAGATTGATAGACGTGCGTCGAACTTGCCGGCGGTCCGGCCCATGACCGCCATGGTGAAGGCGCTGGCGAGGGCGCCCGGCAGAATCACCAGGCCGGTCTGATTCGCCGTGAATTGCCGCACATTCTGCAGATACACGGGCAGGACGAACACCGTGGCATAGAGACAGACGCCAAGGACCAGTCCAAAGACCACACCCACGGCGAGCTGGCGACTCTTCAGAATGCGCAAATCGACCACTGGGTGCTCGGTGCGCAGCTCGTGCCAGATAAACGTGATCAGCGAGAACGCGCTCGTCAGCGCCAGCAGCCGCACCGATGGCGAGGCGAACCAATCCAGCCGCTCGCCGCGCTCGAGCATCGTCTGGAGCGCCCCGATCCCGACGGCGAGCAAGCCGAGCCCGATGAAGTCCACGCGCGAGGACCGCTCCTGGTGCTGTGAGTCGTTGATGAACGACATCGTCAGCGCCAGCGCGAGCATGCCGAACGGGATGTTGATGTAGAAGATCCACGGCCAGCCATACATGTCGGTGATCCAGCCGCCGACCGTCGGTCCCAGGGTCGGCCCGACCATCACGCCGACGCCGAAGATCGCCATCGCGGTGCCGTACTCTTCGCGCGGAAACTCTTCGTAGAGAATCGCCTGCGACGTCGAGAGCAGCGCGCCGCCGCCGAGTCCCTGGATGATGCGCCAGAAGACGAGCGCTTCGAGCGAGCCGGCATTGCCGCACATGAACGAGGCCAGCGTGAACAGGGCGATCGAGCCGGCGAAATAGCTGCGCCGGCCGAAGTAGGCCGACAACCACCCGGTGATTGGCAGCACGATCACGTTGGCGACGATGTAGCCGGTCGAGACCCAGGCGATCTGGTCGAGCGTCGCGCCCAGGTTCCCCATCATGTGCGGAATCGCGACGTTCACGATGCTGGTATCGAGTAGCTCCAGCACCGACGCGAGCGAGACCGTGATCGCGATGAGGTACTTGAAACGATATCGGTCCGGCCCTGCCGGCAGCGCAATCGCCGTCATGCTAGTGCGTCTTGATGGTCGCGACGACGCTCATGCCGGGCCGCAGCGTATGCGTCGGGTCCACGGGGCTATCCAGGTGAATGCGCACGGGGATCCGCTGCACCACCTTCGTGAAGTTGCCGGTCGCGTTATCGGGCGGCAGCAGCGAGAACTTCGCCCCTGTCGCGGGCGACAGGCTCTCGACGTGCCCGCGGAAATGCACGCCCTTGTACGCGTCTACGGTGATGTCCGCGGAGTCGCCGGGCGTCACGTCGGCTGTTTCCGTTTCCTTGAGATTCGCCGTCACCCATACGTCTTCGAGCGGTACGACCGTCATCAACGGCTGGCCTGGCTGCACCAGCTGGCCGAGCTCCACCGCTTTCTTTGAGACGACGCCGTTCGAGGGCGCGATGACACGCGTGTACGAGAGCTGCAGCGCGGCCTGATCGCGGGAGGCGCGTGCCGCCGCCACGCGGGCATCGGCACCCACCAGCGCCGCTTGCGCCGACGCGAGCTGCGCCGCCGCGGCCGTCGCGGCGGCGCGGGCGGCATCGAGCTGCTGCTGGCTGACGACGTTCTGGGCTGCGAGCGGCTCCATGCGCGCCAGATCCGCAGTCGCTTTGACAGCGTTGGCCTGCGCCTGCGCGACGGCGGCATCCGCCTGTCCGACGCGCGTGCGACTGCTCACCGTCGCGAGTAGCGCCGCGAGGTCGGCGTCGGTCTGCGCGAGCCGCGAGCGGTAATCGCGGTCATCGAGCACGACCAGCGTGTCGCCGGCCTTCACCGACTGATTCTCCGCGACGCGCACCTCGGCAACGTAGCCGCCAACCTTCGGCAGCACGGGCACGATGTGGCCGTCGACCTGCGCGTTGTCGGTGGAGACGTGCGAGCGGCCGAACCACCACTTGCGCGCCCCGAAGATCACGAGCCCGAGCAAAATCACGCCCATGATCATGAAGACCGTGCGCCGCGAGCTCTTGGGAGGCGCTGCCGGGGCCGGGGTGGAGGAACGGGGCCCCGGCCGCGCCGGAGTCTGCGTTTCGGGTTCCATCGTTGTAGCCATTGTCCTTTTCCTCAATTAGTGCAAGGTCCGCGCGCTGCCCACCGAGCGGGCCAACGCAATTCGTGCCGAGACGGCGGCAAACCGCGCGTCGATATCAGCATCGCGCGCGCGCAGCAATGAAGCCTGGGCGTTGATCACTTCGATGTTACCGGCAACACCCGCCTTGAACCGCTGGCGGGCTTCAGAAACCTCCTGTGCGGCGAGCTGCAGCCGCTCGGCGGCGATCTGCTGCTGGGCGCGCGCCGAGCGCAGATCGAGCAGCGCGCCGTCGACGTCGGCAGTCACCTGCTGCCGGAGATCGCGCACGCGCACATCCGACTCGCGTACCACTGCTTCCTGCTCGCCCTTCCGGCCTTCGCGCCGGAAACCATCCAGAATCGGCAGGGTTACCTCCACCGCGACCTGCCGCGTTCCCGTGGCGTCCGGAGGACGCAGGCCACTGAATCCGTAATCGGCTTCGAGATCCAAACGCGGCAAACGCTCCGCGGAAATCGCGCTCGACGCCTGCCGCGCGGCTGCGCCGTGCGCCTGCTCGGCGAGCAGATCGGGCCGCGCCGCGACCGCCTGTGTCACCGCTGCCACGCGGTCGCCTGGCACGTCCGCGGCGCCGAGCTCCGGGCTGAGGCTGTCGGTCAACGTGATCGCCGTGCCCGGATCGATACCCATCGCGCGCGCGAGGTCGATCTTCGCGCGATCCAGCTGATTCGCCGCGACGACGAGACGGCCGGCTGCTTCGGCCAGCTGCGTCTTGGCGCGCGTGACGTCGATCGACGCGCTCACGCCCGCCCGCTGCTGTGCCACGGCGAGACCGACGAGCTCAGCCGCCAGTGCCGAATCGGCCTGCCGCGCCGCGACGACCGCCTCGGCGCGCGTCGCGCGCGCATACGCCAGCGCGACGTTCTGCGCGGCCGTCTCGACGACGGCCGTCCGCTCTGCATTCGTCGCGTTGAGCTGACCGCGCGCCGCACCAACCCGGCGCATGCTCGATGCATCGAAGAGTGTCTGGGTGACCCGCGCGCGCCCGTCGTAGGCATTGAACGGCGGTACGAGCGACGGCAGCGACAGTCCTGGAATCTGGAACCCGAGCGTCCGGGGGTTGAACGTGCGATTCACCCACGACCCGGTGAGCGAGAGGTTCGGCAACAGGGCGGCCCGCGCCTGACGCACGCGAGCGCCCGCCGCGTCGCTGCGAAATCCGGCGATCGTCACCGCCGCCGGAGCGGTGTCCGCGCTCGCGCCGGTTGCCTCACGAACGGCACCCGCGAACGAGAGACGCAAGGGCGCAGGCGCCTGCGCCGGCAGGAGATCGGCGCCGAGCAGCGCGAGAATGAGTGCGGTCAGTGACTTACTTGCTGATGCCATGGAGATAGAGATCGATATGGGTGTCGAGGTATTT
>QHUF01000418.1 GCA_003221075.1 Gemmatimonadota bacterium | reverse complement strand
GTCCCGTCACGCGGCCGCTGATGATGTCGGTGCCGGCGCCGCTCTGTGCGGCTGCCCGCGGGACCGCGAGCGCGGCGAGGAGAACGATGGCGATGTAACGCATGACCGTTGCTACACCGGCAAGCTGCACGACGCGTGCCCACTCGCGGCGCCCTGTCCGATTGCTCGTCGCAACGTGTAACGCGCGCGGTGCGCCCACCGGTATATTCTCCTGCCATCCCCACCCCTCTGGGAGAAGGCCATGAGCTTCTTCGCCTCGCTCCATCAATACAGTGACGTCGCGCGCCTCCTGCTCCGTCTCACGCTCGGCGCCATCTTCTTGCTGCACGGCCTGCCCAAGCGCGGCCTCTGGAGTGCAAAGCCGTCGGACCGCATGCCCGCCACCATGCTGCGCAACCTCCGCATCCTCTCGATCGCCGAGCCCGCGGGAGCCCTCGGCCTCATCTTCGGCTTCCTCACGCAGTTCGCCGCCCTCGGCCTCGTCATCGTGATGCTCGGCGCGATCACGTTCCTCAGGACCAAGGCCCATCGCAAGTTCAAGGAAGAGAACGCGCCCGGGTGGGAGTTCGAATTCCTGCTCATGATGGTCGCGCTCGCGCTCGCCATCGTGGGCGGCGGGAAATACGCGCTCGATCGCGTGGTGTTTGGGATTTAGGGGCCGGTGAGTTCGTGTGAACCGTGCCCTAAAGGGCCGGCTCGGCGAATGCACGCGTCCTGAAGGACGCATCGAGCCCTTCAGGGCTCGCGTCGTGGCCGAGCCGGCGCTTCAGCGCACGGGTTCACCGCGGTCCGCAATCACCTCCGCCAACCCTTCTCGCGCACTCCGCCACCGCGGCACCCACCCGCTCGCCGCCTTCAGCTTCCGATTCGAAATCCGCTGCGATCTGGACAGCGTCTCGCCGAGCGAGCCGAGCAGGTACTTGAGCCATGCCGGTAGCAGCTTGGGTGGAGGTGCGTTGAGCGTCGCCGCGAGACTGTCCACGAGCTCGCGCCGCCGCAGCGGCTCGTCATCCACCACGTTGTAGATCCCGGCTGGAACCGTGAGCGCCGCCACGACGGCGGACGCGGCGTCGTCATGCGACACCATTGGCCAGAACCCCGCCGGATCGCCAATCAGCTGCGCTCGACCCTTCCGCACGCTCGCGAGAAATGCGCGCGTGAAGTCGCTGTCCGGCCCATAGAAATACGCGAACCTGAGTACCACGCCCTGCGCGCGTTCCGTGGCGGCCTCCGCGTCGAGCACCGCGCGATTGTAGCGCGCAGGGATCGTCGGCGCGGTCTCGTCAATCCATCGATCGCCCATGTCGGCGTAAATCGGCGCGAACGACTCCTGAATCATCCTCGCGCCGCCCTCTGCAATCGCAGCAGCGAGATTGATGACGGCGTCGTGCCCGTGCACTGCCTGCCGCACGGCGAGCGGATCGAAGAGATCGACGGTGACCGCACTGGCGCCCGCCCGCTCGAGCGCCAGTCGCTTCTCCGGCGACCGCGCCACCGCCGTCACGTGATGTCGCGCAGCGACAAGCAGCGGCACCGCGCGCCGTCCGATGACACCGGTCGATCCTGTAAGGAAGATTCGCATGCGAGGAATATCTCTTGGATGGAGTGGGAGGCGATGCCGTTGCCGCCCTTCGCCGCCCTTCGCCGCCCTTCGCCGCCCTTCGCCGCCGCTTCACCAGAAGGTTCCATCGCCGCGCGTCAGACTTTTTAAGGATTGGGGAAACAGTGAAGATGTCCGCCGTTCGCGAGTGGTAACGCACGCGTTGTAACGCCCGTATCGCAAAGCACTTATAAACGTCTCAAATCGCGTAACCGCCATGCCTGTCACGTGTTGCAACCCTACCACACCCGCCCGCGCGAAAAATCGGTGTAGGAAAACCCTCGCGTGATCAATACCACTTCGCTCGCACTCCTCGCGTGCACGACTGCCGCGCGCGCCGTTGCACAGGACATCCCGCAACGGGCGACATACGGCATCGAAATCGCGGTCCGCTCCGGCCACGCAGACCGCGGCTTCATCATCAACGACCGCCCCGTCGTCCAACCAGTGATGTGGTTCTCCGGAAACGGCACCGAGTTCTCGGCGTGGAGCAGCTTCCCCGTCGCCCAAACGACTGACGGCGCCCGCCCGCAGATCGTCGAGCTGGAGCTGACACACGAGCAAACGTGGGGAAGAGTCACGGTCGGGCCCGCCCTCAGGATGTACTTCTATCATGACGCGCTCAACGCCGAGCGGGACCGCTCGCTCGAAGGCTGGCTCAACCTGTCGTATGACCTGGGGCCCGTTCGCCTGTTCACGCGTCACAGTCTCGACATCCTGACATACAAGGGCGCGTACTTCGTCGATGCCGGGATCGAGTCCGAGCACCACGTCTCGCCGACGCTCGAGCTCGGCGGCTCGCTCGGCGCGGGCTGGGCGTCGTGGCGATTCAACTACGCCTACGCCGAAGTCGCCAAATCGACGCTCGATCGCGTCCGCGCGGCGACTTGGCTGACGGTCTACAGGAAGCCCTTCTACGTCAGTCCCCATCTCGAGTTCAGCACGATCGTCGACCCCGCGGTGCGAGCGGCGACCCTACGGCCGACCTACCTCCTGATCAGGCTCGGCATGGGAGGCGAGTTCTA
>QHUF01000017.1 GCA_003221075.1 Gemmatimonadota bacterium | reverse complement strand
CTGTCGATCGGCGTCGTGACCAACCAGCATCGGCGGTTCGCGCACCCGGCGCAGGTCAGCGAGCTGGCGACGGAGATGAAGAGTTACGCGAAGACGCAGGCGGGATCGGTCTTTGTGGTTGACCGGCGCCACGATCGCGAGCACGGGGAAGAAGAAAGCGGAGACAACGAGGTCGAGGCGTGAACGTCACCTGTCCGTCGTGCGAAACGGTGTACCGAGTGGATCCGGCAAGGGTTCCTGCCGGAGGCTTGGCCGCGCCCCCCGCGCCCCCCGCGCCCCCCCCGCCTCCGCGTGCCGCGCCACCAGCGGCGCCTCCGATGGCTGCTCCACGCCCGGTGATGGCACCGCCCGCCGCGCCGCCGAGCCGTCCCGCTGCCCCGGCCGCGCCGATTGCGCGGCCGCCCTTCGCACCGGCCCGGCCCGCGTCGCCGGCACCGACGCCTACGATGACGGCACCGAGAGCCGCTCCGCCGCCTCCGCGGCCCGCTCCTCCTCCCGCGGCTCCTGCGTCGCCCGTCGCGCCCGGGAAGCGCCCCACCGGACCCCTGCGCCCGGTCAACCCGTTCATGGTACAGGATCCGAAGCAGAAGGCTCGGCGCTTGGCGCGGGCCTTGATCTCCGACATGCTGGTTTATCATCCGGAGAAGCGGCAGCAGGGGATTCGCGACGGCACGCTGCCGCAGCTGTTCAAGGACGAGATCGAGAAGAGTTGGCAGGAGTATGTCGAACAGGTCGGCGCGGACATGGCGCGGAGCACGCCGTTCTGGACCGAGGCGCTGAACGAGATTTTAGCTGGAGGTCACAAGCTTTTCTAATGGCACTGGCCGAGAGATTTGCCGATTTCGATCGCCGCCTCACCGAGCTCAGGGGCTTCCTTTGACGTCGAGGGGAAGACCGCGCGGCTCGCGGAGCTGGAGCAGAAAATGGCGGACGGCGCCCTCTGGGCCGACTCCGAACGGGCCCGTCAGACGGTCACCGAAGTCAAATCCCTGAAGGGCTGGCTCGAGCCCTACCACGCCCTGCGCAAGCGCGTGGACGAAGGCCGTGAGTTGAACGAGCTCCTCGAAGCCGAATCCCACGTCGATCTCGCGCTGCAGCGCTCGCTCGAAACGGAAGCCGACGAAATCGCCCGCCGGCTCGAAGCGCTGGAAATGCAAAACATGATGCGGGGGCCCGATGACGTGCGGGACGCGCTCCTCACGATTCATCCCGGCGCCGGGGGCACCGAGTCGCAGGATTGGGCTGAAATGCTGGTACGGATGTACACGCGCTGGGCGGAGCGGCACGGCTTCACAGTCTCGATTCTCGACCTGCTGCCCGGCGACGAAGCGGGCATCAAGTCCGCAGAGATCGAGATCCGCGGGCGGTACGCGTTCGGATTGCTGAAGGCGGAGAAGGGCGTACACCGTCTGGTGCGGATTTCACCCTTCGACTCGCAGTCGCGGCGCCACACGTCCTTCGCGTCGGTGTTCGTCTATCCGGAAGTGGACGACGAAATCGAAATCGAAATCAAGGACGACGACCTGCGCATCGACGTGTTCCGCGCCTCCGGCAAGGGCGGGCAGCACGTCAACAAGACGTCGTCGGCGGTGCGGATCACCCACCTGCCCACGAACATCGTGGTCTCGTGCCAGCAGGAGCGCAGTCAGGGGAAGAACAAGGCGACGGCGATGAAGATGCTCAAGGCGCGGCTGTACGAGCGCGCGGTCGCCGAGCGCGATGCCAAGAAGGCGGAGGTCGACAAACAGAAGACGGACATCGCGTGGGGCAACCAGATCCGCTCGTACGTCTTCCAGCCGTACACGATGGTGAACGATCACCGTACCGAGTTGAAGGTGAGCGACGTCCACAAAGTCATGGACGGCGATCTCGATCCGTTCATCGAAGCGTTTCTGCAGCGCTTTGGGAGTAACGGGAAGTGACCACCGGATTCGTCGAAGCCGCACGGCGCGAGAAGCTCAAAGAGCTGCTGGAGCGCGGCGTCGCACCGTTCGCCTACCGGTTCGAGCGGACCGCGACGGCGCAGCAGGCCATCGCCGCCTACAAGAGCGACGACGACCCGGCGCGGTACGCGCTCGCCGGACGGCTCGTCGCGCTGCGGCCGCACGGGAAGACGACGTTCGCGCACCTGGAGGATCAGAGCGGCAAGATCCAGCTCTACTTCAAGGGCGACGAGCTCGGCGCCGCGCTCTACGAGGTGTTGGCGCTGCTCGACCTGGGTGATCACGTGGGTGTCGAGGGCCGGCTGATGAAGACCCGCACCGGCGAAATCACATTGCGTGTCGCGCAGTTGACGCTGCTCGCCAAGGCGCTGCGCCCGCTGCCCCTCGGCAAAGAGGACGCGAGTGGCGTGAAGCACGGCGAGCTGTCGGACCCGGAGCTGCGCTCCCGCCAGCGCTACGCCGATCTCGCGGTGCATCCGGAGGTCCGGGAAGTGTTCCGGCTGCGGACGCGAATTGTGCAGGGGATCCGGGCTTTCCTGGATGCCAAGGGGTACTTGGAGGTGGAGACGCCGGTGCTGCAGCCGCTGTACGGCGGCGCCACCGCGTGGCCGTTCAAGACGCACTACGAGGCGCTCGACGCCACCTTCTATCTTCGCATCGCGGACGAGCTGTATCTGAAACGGTGTCTCGTGGGGGGTCTCGAGAGGGTGTATGAGATCGGTCATGATTTTCGCAACGAGGGATTGTCGCGGTTTCACAATCCCGAGTTCACGATGGCGGAGTGGTATCAGGCGTACGCGGACTACAATGACATGGCCGCACTGACGGAAGAAATGCTTTCGGCTCTGGTGCTGGCGCTGTTCAACAGCACCGAGCTGAAGCGCCACGGCGCGACAGTGTCGTTCGCCAGGCCCTTCGCGCGCAAGGACTACTACGCGCTCGTGCGCGAACACGCGGGGGTCGATCTTCAGAAAACCACGGATGCGGAGCTGCGCGACGTCCTGAAGCGCCACAACGCGCCGCCCGCCGAAGTCGCCGCGCTCAGCGGCCCGAAGCTGGTGGACGAGGCGTTCAAGACCTGCGTCGAGCCCAAGCTGGTGCAGCCGACGTTCGTCTTCGACTACCCGCTCGCGCTGTCGCCGCTGGCCAAGCCCAAGCGCGGCGATCCGACCAAGGTCGAGCGCTGGGAGCTCTTCGTGCAGCATCGCGAGCTCGCCAACGCCTTCAGCGAGCTGAACGATCCCGACGAGCAGCGCCGCCGGTTCGAACAGCAGGCGGTGCTGCGCGCCGCGGGCGACGCCGAGGCGCAGCAGCTGGACGAGGATTTTGTGCGCGCGCTCGAGTACGGCATGCCGCCCGCGGGGGGCGTGGGCCTGGGCGTGGACCGGCTGACGATGATCCTCGCCGATCAGACGAACATTCGCGACGTCATTCTCTTCCCGATGCTGCGGCCCGAATGATGTCCGTCACCGTGCTCGACATCCTCAAGGGGCTGTTTGTGGCCGCCACGGTTGCCGCGATCGTGGTGCTGGCGACGAACTGGCCGGGGCGCCTCGATCTGCGCGTCGCGATGCGGTATTTGCGCAGCCGGCGCTCGTCCCGGCTGATTTCGCTGATCACCGTGATCGCGGTTGGCGGCGTCACGATCGGCGTGATGGCGCTCGTGATCGTGCTCGGGGTGATGAACGGCATGCAGAACGACCTGCGTGAAAAAATCCTCGTCGTCAACCCGCACCTGCGCGTGCTGACATACGGCGAAGGGCTGCGGCTCGACGACTGGCCTGAGGTGCTGGCCAAGGTACGCCGAGCTCAGGGCGTCGAGGCCGGCGCCCCATTCGTCATGACCCAGGGTCTCGTCTCGGCGGGGCACGACTACGCCGAAGGCGTGATGGTCATCGGCGTCGAGTCGGACACGGGGCGGCGCGCGGTCACGAGCCTGCCGCACTACTTCACCAAGGGCGATCTCACGTTCCGGACGACCCGATCGGACGTGGAAGGCGGCGTCGCGGTCGGGACCCGGCTGGCGTCCAAGCTCTCGGCGTATCCCGGCGACGTCATCACGATGGTGGCACCCGCGGGTTCGCAGTTCAATCGCAGTCTCGGCGCGTTCGTTCCGAAGTATCGCCGCTATGAAGTCACCGGCATGTTCGAAACGGGGATGTACGACTACGACAACAGCTACGTCCTCATGCGCCGCGACGCGGCCCAGGACTTCGCTGGGCTGGGCGGCGCGGTCACCGGAATCGAAGTCCGGCTCGCCGACCCGGAGCGCGCCACCGAGGCGGGGAAGCAGCTGGAGAGCATGCTCGGGTACCCGTACCGCGCGCTCGACTGGCAACTGCAGAACCGCTCGCTCTTTTCCGCGCTCAAGCTCGAGAAGCTCACGATGGGGCTGGTCGTCTTCCTGATCTGCGTCGTCGCGGCCTTCAATGTCGTCGGGACGCTGACGATGGTCGTGCGCGACAAGACGCGCGAGATCGGCATCCTGCTGGCGATGGGGATGCACCGCGGTCGCATCCGCCGCGTGTTTCTGACCCAAGGGGTGTTCATCGGCTTGACCGGCACCGTACTGGGCGCGGTGCTCGGGCTGTTCGTGGGATCGCTGGTCAATCGCGGCCATTTGATCCCGATCGATCCGTCGATCTACTTCATCGACCACCTGCCGGTGCTGATCAATCCCCTCGACGCGCTGGCTGTTGTCGCCGCGAGCATCGTGATCGCCACCCTGGCGCCGCTGTATCCCAGCGTGCAGGCCGCCCGGCTCGAGCCGGTGACGGCGATCCGGTACGAATGAACGCGCTCCTGACGGCCAAGGCGATCCGGCGCGTGTTCGCGGGCGGCGATGGACAAATGCTCGAGATCCTGCGGGGCGTCGACGTCGAAGTGCGGCGCGGCGAGTTCGTCGCGATCGTCGGGGCGTCGGGAGCGGGGAAGAGCACCCTGCTGCATCTGCTCGGCGCACTCGACGGCCCGACCAGCGGCGACATCTGGCTGGACGGGTCGCGCTATGCCGACCTCGACGCGCGCGGCGCGGCAGAACTCAGGAACCGAAAGCTGGGGTTTGTGTTTCAGTTTCATCATTTGCTGCGCGAGTTCTCGGCATTGGAAAACGTCATGATGCCGCTCCTCATCGGCGGTGCGCCGCCGCGCAAGGCACGCTCACGCGCCGAAGAGGTGCTGTCCGAGGTCGGCCTGGCGGGACGCATGACCCACCGGCCCGCCGAGCTCTCGGGGGGCGAGCAGCAACGCTGTGCCGTCGCGCGCGCGCTCGTGCACGATCCGAACGTGGTGCTCGCGGACGAGCCCTCCGGCAATCTCGATCACGCGAACGCCGAGCGGCTGCACGAAATCTTCTTCCGTCTGGCGCGGGAATACGAAACCGCGGTGGTCGTGGTCACGCACAACCGCCAGCTGGCGGGACGCGCGGACCGGGTTCTGCTTCTGGAGGACGGCCGGCTCACCACGGTGAGCTCGGTCGATGCGATCCCCTGATGCTGTGCGATAACTGCAAGGAACGCGAAGCCATCATCAACCTGACCCAGGTCG
>QHUF01000184.1 GCA_003221075.1 Gemmatimonadota bacterium | reverse complement strand
CGATCGCATCCTCCTCGACCTGGGCGTCAGCTCACATCAGATCGACACCTTGGAACGCGGGTTCACCTTTCGGCCCGGCGCACCGCTCGATATGAGAATGCAGGGGTTGGGGGTTGGGGTTAAGGGACAGGGGATTACCGCGCGGGACATTCTCAATACCTGGTCTGTCGAGCGCTTGTCGACCGTATTCACCGAGTATGCGGACGAGCGTCGCGGGCGTGCGCTGGCGAAAGAGATCATCCGGCGCCGGCTCTCCGCTCCCTTCGCGATCAGCGACGATTTCGTGAATGCGATCCGCGCCGTCCTGGGCCCACGCTCGGGTCCGCCCGATTTCGCGCGCCTGTTCCAGGCGCTCCGCATCGCCGTGAATGAGGAGCTCGAGCTCCTCGCCGCGGCATTGCCCGCCTTGCGCGACACGCTGGTCCCCGGCGGCCGGTTGGGCGTCATCACCTATCATTCCGGTGAAGACCGCATCGTGAAGCACGCGTTTCGAGAATGGAGTCGCGACTGTATCTGTCCGCCGCGGCAGCCGATTTGCACCTGCCGGGGCCGGGCCCTCGGGCGCGTGCTGACGAAGAAACCCCTATCCGCCTCGGCGGACGAGATCGCGTCCAACCCCCGCGCGCGATCGGCGCAATTCCGCGGCTTCGAGACTGCGGCGGCCGATGCCGTTTAGAGGGCGCCACTGGATCGCCTTCTGGCTCGTCGCATTGCTTGCGGCGCTCTGGGCCGTGATCGCGCGGCAGACGTCCGCCCTCAACTCCGCTCGCGCGCTCACCGACTTGCGCACGGAGCGCGCGTCGCTCGAAGGCCGCCGCGACGACCTGGATCGCCGCGTGCGCACCGCCCAGAGCCGGGCGGTACTGCTGCCGCGCGCCCGCAAGCTGGGACTGCGTTTGCCCGCTGACACAGAAATCATTTTGATCCCCGCGCTGCCTCCACAACCGCGAGAACGGCCGTAAATGGCCAAACTCCTCGTACGCCTTCGTGTCGTGGAGATCGGCCTCGGCGCCGCGCTGCTGGCGCTGGTGCTGCGCGCGGCGCAGGTCCAGCTGCTGGAAGGGCATAAGTACGCGGCCGCGGCCAGGTCGCAGCGCACCGAGCGCGTCGTGCTCGAGGCACGGCGCGGCACGCTGTTCGACCGCCACGGGCTGGGTCTGGCGCTCACCCAGGAGACGTATCATGTCGGCGTCGCACCGAACGAGCTGCGGGACCCGCCGCGCGATGCCGCGATCATCGCGCACTGGCTCAGGCTCGCGCCCCGCGACGTGGATCGCGCATTGCGCCGCCGTTACGCCTGGTTCGCGGGTCCGTTTACGACGCTCGACGTACAGCAGCTGCGCACCATGCGGGGCATTCATCTCGAGCCCGTCCTGCGGCGATTCTATCCATCGGCCGAATTTGCCCGCGCGATAATCGGACGGGTGGGCGACGATGGTCGAGGCGGCGGCGGAGGCGGCGCAGGTCTGGAGCGGCTACTCGACAGCCTGTTGGCGGGCACGCCCGGAGCCGCCGTGGTGCTGAAAGACCGCGCAGGCCGCGAATACGAATCGCCCGCGCGGGTGATCGCCGAGCCGGTTGCCGGCAATGACGTCGTGCTCACGCTCGACGCCGAGCTGCAGGAGATCGCGCAGCGCGCCCTCGACGACGCGATCGACAACATGGAAGCCGAGGGCGGCGACGTCGTCATGCTCGATCCGGCAACGGGCGAGATCCTGGCGGTGGCCTCGCGGCGCGCCGACGGCAGCATGCGGCCGAGTGCGTTCACGGAAACCTTCGAGCCGGGATCGCTCGCCAAGATCTTTGCGGCAGCGGCGCTGATCACGTTCGATCGTGTCCGGCCCGGCGAGCACGTGTCGGGGGAGGGGGGGCGTTACCGGCTGCGTGATCGCGTGGTCACGGATGAGCACCCGTTGCCGTCCCTGACCCTGGCCGATGCGATCCGGGTATCCAGCAACATCGCGCTCGTGAAATTCTCGTCGCGCCTGCGTCCGGACGAGCAGTACGGCGTGCTGCGCGCGTTCGGCTTCGGCGCCCCGACCGGCGTCGAGTTTCCCGCCGAGTCACCGGGGCGGCTGCGGCCACCCCGCGAGTGGTCGCGTCCCAGCTCCGCGAGTCTCGCGATCGGCTACGAGCTTGCGGTGACGCCGATTCAGCTCGCGGCGGCATACGGCGCGATCGGGAACAACGGCGTGCTGCTCGAGCCGACGCTGATTCGCGAGATCCGTGCGCCCAACGGCACCGTGCGCTACCGGCACCGTCCTGAGCCGGTGCGGCGGGTGGTGACGCCCCAGGTCGCGGCCAAGTTGCGCGATTTGCTGCGCGGCGTCGTCGCCGCGGGCGGAACGGCGGAGAAGGCCGCACTCGCCAACTTTCAGCTGGCTGCCAAGACCGGCACAGCCCGCCGCGTGGTCGGCGGGCGGTACGCGGCGGGGCAGTATACGGCCTCGTTTGCGGCGCTGTTTCCAGCCGATGAGCCGCAGCTCGTGGTGGTGATGAAGATCGACAATCCGCAGCGGGGCAGTTACTTCGCGGCGCAGACCGCCGCACCGGTGACGCGTCGTGCCCTACGTCCTGCAGTGGCCGTACGTCCCCGATACCGCGGCGACACTGCCCGACCGGATCGTGCCGAACGTGACGGGGCGTCCGTTGCGCGAGGCAGCCCGCACGCTGCACGCCCGTGGTTTCAGCGTCGTCGTGAAGGGGTGGGGCGTCATTCACCACACCTGGCCCGCCGCCGGTGAACATGCCGCGGTGGGGACGACGGTCACCATGTTCGCGGAACCGTCTCCTCTATCTCGCCCGTGAGCAGACCGTTGCAGGAAGTCGTGGACGCGCTGGCGCGCGCCGGCGCGTTGGTCGATGCGCCTGACGCGCACGTCGATCCCAGGCTCGCGATCACCGGTCTCACCGCCGACGCGCGGCGGCACGAGCGCGGGATGCTATTCTGCGCAGTGCGCGGGGCGGCGCTCGACGGCCATACCTTCGTCGCCGACGCGGCGGCGCGCGGCGCGGCGGCGGCTCTGGTCGAAGTGCGGCAGCCGGTCGCCCTCCCGCAGATCCTGGTCCGCAACGGCCGGCGCGCCGCCGCGATCGCGGCCGAGGCGTGGTATCGCGAGCCGGCGGAACGGTTGCAGATGATCGGAGTGACCGGGACGAACGGAAAAACGACCTCGGTTATTCTCGCTCGTCATGTGTTGAGCGCGCTCTGGCCGATGGGGGCGATCGGGACGCTGGGCGCGTTCGATCCGGCGGGTACGGCGGTCAGGAGTGAGGCGGGCAACCTCACGACGCCGGGGCCGATCGACTTGCAGGCCACACTCGCCGAGTTGGTGGATCGGGGCGCGGCGGGAGTCGCCATGGAAGTTTCTTCGCACAGCCTCGATCAGGGTCGCATCGACGGCCTGACCTTTTGCGCCGCGATCTTTACCAATCTGACGCGCGATCATCTCGATTATCACGAGACGTTCGACGCCTATTTCGTCGCCAAGGCCAAGCTGGTCGGGTACCTGGCGGAGCGCGGTCTGGCGGTGATCAATGCGGACGACGCGGCGTGGGCACGGCTGCCGCGGTCGCCGCGCCGGATCACGTTCTCCGCGACGACGCCCGCGGCCGACGTGACCGCACGCGACGTGCAAGTCGATGCGAAGGGCGCGCGCTTCACGCTCGTGACGACGCGGGGAAGCTTTCCGGTGGCGCTGCCGCTGCTCGGACGGTTCAACGTCGCGAATGCGCTGGGCGTCGCGGCCTGTGCAGTGGGATTGGGCGTGCCGCCCAACGTGGTCGCCGAGCGGCTCGCGACGTCGCCGCAGGTCCCGGGCCGGATGGAGCGGATCGCCGTGGACCCCTGCGTCGTGCTGCGCGACTACGCCCACACGCCCGATGCCTTGGAACGGGCGCTGGAGACGGTACGGGAGGTCACGTCACCCTCCGGACGGGTGGTCGTCGTCTTCGGCGCCGGCGGGGACCGCGACCGTGGCAAGCGAGCCCCCATGGGCGAGATCGCCGTGCGCCTGGCCGACATCGCGATTGTGACGTCCGACAACCCGCGCACCGAGGATCCAGAGAAGATTCTGGACGACATCGACGCGGGGATGACGGGGGGGGGCCGCCCGCATTATCGCATCGTCGATCGCCGCGCCGCGATCGGTCAGGCGCTCGAGCTCGCGCGTGAGGGGGACACGGTCCTGCTCGCCGGAAAAGGGCATGAGACGTATCAGGTCGTCGGCACCACCAAGGAGCCGTTCGACGAGCGCGAAGTGGTGCGCAGCCTGGGGGCGAACTGAATGGTCGGACGGACGGACGGTCTGACGGTCGGACGGACTTGGACGAGTGATGAGGTGGGCGCCGCGCTCGGCGTGCCCGCACCCGCCAAGCTCAAGTTTGCCGCGATCTCCACTGACACCAGACACCTGACACCAGACACGCTGTTCGTGGCTCTCAAGGGCGAGAAGTTCGACGCTCACAGCTTCCTCGACAAAGCCAAAGCGGGAGGCGCGACGGCGGCCGTCGTCCGCCGCGGCACGCCCCCCGTCGCGGGATTGCCCTTCTTCGAGGTCGATGACACCCTCACGGCGCTCGGCCTGCTCGCCCGGGCCCGGCGGCGCATGTTGCCGGAGGGGACGCCGGTCGTCGCGATCACCGGGTCGAGCGGCAAGACCAGCACGAAGGAGATGATCCGCGCGGCGTTGGGGGCGCGGTACCGCGTCCACGCCACCGCGGCCAACCTCAATAATCTGATCGGGGTCCCGCTGACCATCCTCAGCGCCCCGGAGAACACGGAAGCGCTGGTCGTCGAGGCGGGGGCGAGTGTGCCGGGGGAGATCGCGCGCATGCGCGACATCATCGAACCCACGATCGCCGTGATCACGAACATCGGCTACGCGCACGTCGAGGGCTTCGGATCGCTGGAAGGTGTGCTGGCCGAGAAGCTGTCGTTGCTGGATGGCGCGCCCGTGGCCGTCATCGGTTCTGGACCGGACGCGATGTGGCCCGAAGCACGCCGCCGGACGCGGGTGATCCCTGCCGCCCTTCCCGGGAAGAGCAGCGACGACGCGTTGCTCGACCGCCACCTCGACATGGATGGCCATCCGCTCCTCGCGCTGGACTCCGGGGAGAAGGTCACGCTCCCGGCGCTCGGGATTCATCAGCTCGAGAACGCGCAGATCGCGTTGGCGGTGGCGCAGCGGGCGGGTGTGGATCACGACGCCGCGGTGCGGGCCCTGGCGGGCGTCCACCTCCCAGAGGGGCGTGGCGACGTGCGGGAAATCGGCAACATGGTCGTGATCGACGACACCTACAACGCCAATCCCGCCTCCATGCGTCGGGCGGTGCAGACGGGGGATTGGCTGGCCCGGCGGCAGCGGCGGCCGTTCGTGGTGGTAGTGGGCACGATGTTGGAGTTAGGACCGGAAAGTGCAAGATTGCACGCCGAAGCGGCGCGCGAAATCGCCCACCGCAAGCCCGCGCTCGTCGCCGCGGTGGGGACGTTTGCGCGCGTCTTCGAGTCCCTGCGAGAAGCGCTCGGCGGCCGGCTGATCACGGCGGCAGACGCGGACGCGCTCGGACCAAAGCTGAAATCCGCGCTGCGGGGCAACGAGCTGGTGCTGCTCAAAGCGTCACGAGGAGTCGCCTTGGAACGTGTCCTCAACTACTTGACCTGATGCTCTATCATCTGCTCGCGCCGCTCGCACGGCAGCACATCATTTTCAATCTCTTCAACTACATCACCTTCCGCGCCGCGGGTGCGACCGTCACCGCGCTCCTGCTCGCGTTCATCGTCGGGCCCAAGATCATCGCGAAGCTGCGCGAGCACCGGATCGGACAGATCGTGCGCGCGGAGGGTCCCACGAGCCATCACGGCAAGCGCGGCACCCCGACGATGGGCGGCTTGATCATCATTCTGGCGACCGTGGTTCCCACGCTGCTGTGGGCGCGACTCGACAGCCGCTACGTCATCGTCACCGTCGCCGCGACGCTGTGGATGGGATTGATCGGGTTCCTCGACGACTATCTGAAAATCGTCCGCGGCCAATCGCAGGGCCTCGTCGCGCGATGGAAGCTCGTCGGCCAGGTCTCGTTCGGGCTGGGGTTGGGGATCTATCTCCTGCTCTTCCCCCTCATCAATGGCGTACCTCCGAACGCGACGCAGTTGCCCTTGTTCAAGTACATCATCTGGGTGTTGCCGTTGCCGATCTACGTCGCGTTCGTGACGTTCGTGACGACCGCGAGCTCGAATGCGGTGAACTTGACGGACGGGCTCGATGGCCTCGCGGCCGGACTTACCGTCGTCGCGGTCGGGGCGTTCGCGATCTTCTGCTATCTGTTCGGCCGCGTCGACGCCGCGCGCTATCTCGGCGTGCTCTATCTCCCCGGCGCGGGCGAGCTCACGATCTTCTGCGGGGCACTCATCGGCGCTTCGCTCGGGTTTCTCTGGTTCAACGCGTATCCGGCGCAGGTGTTCATGGGCGATACGGGCGCGCTGGCGATCGGCGGGGCGCTCGGGACGATTGCGATTCTCCTCAAGACCGAGTTCCTGTTGCTCATCGCCGGCGCGGTGTTCGCCGCCGAAACGCTGTCCGTCCTGATCCAGACGAGCGCGTACAAGTGGCGCAAGCGGCGCTACGGAAAAGAATACGCGGACGCGCACAGGGTTTTTCGAATGGCGCCGCTGCATCACCACTTTGAAAAACTTGGCTGGGCCGAGCCCCAGGTGGTGATGCGGTTCTACATCCTCGGCGTGCTGAGCGCGATGATCGCGCTCGCCACGCTCAAGGTGCGATGATCGAGCAGGCTCGAGTGTCGCTCGTGCCCGATGAGTGGCGCCGGGCCGGCAGCGTCGTCGCAATCATTGGGCTCGGCAAAAGCGGGGTCGCGGCGGCCCGGTTGCTGGCGCGCGAAGGCGTGCGAGTGTACGCGAGCGACGCGTCGGACCATCCATATGCCGGTGCAGCCGCCGAAGCGCTCAAGGGCGTGCCGTGGGTGGATGTGGAGGTCGGCCGCCACGATCTCAACAAGATTCGCCACGCGGCGGGCGTGATCGTGTCGCCGGGCGTGCCGCCCGACGCGCCGGTCCTGACCGCCGCCCGCCACGCGGGCGTCGCGATCGTCTCGGAGCTCGATCTCGGCTTCCGCGCGCTGGCGGCGTTGCACCCCGGCACGCGCAGCATCGCGATCACCGGGACGAACGGCAAGACGACGACGACCGCGCTGGTGGCGCATCTGTTGAGCGCCGCGGGCCTACAGTCCACGACGGCGGGAAACATCGGCCGGCCGGTGACGGACCTCGCGATGGCCAACGAGCGCTATCAGTGGCTCAGCCTCGAGGTGTCGTCGTTTCAGCTGCACGACAGCCCCAACTTCGCACCCGAAATCGGCGTGTTGACGAACCTCGCCCCCGACCATTTGGACCGCTATCCCTCGGTGGAGGCGTACTACGCCGACAAGCGGCTGCTGTTTCGCAACGCCACCGCGGACGACATCTGGGTGCTCAACGCGGATGATCGGCTGGTGCTCGAGCTCGCGCGCGGCGTCGCGGGGCGGAAAGTGCTGTTCTCGCTCGCCCAATCGGCGGATGCCTGGTACGACGCGGAGCCGCGTGTGCTCCGGCTTGGTGGCGAGCCGTTGATCCAGCGTGACCAGCTCCATTTGCTCGGCGACCACAACGTCGCGAACGCACTCGCGGCGGCACTCGCCGTGCACGAGGCGGGCGTGCCGATGTCGTTGATCGGCGCGGGGCTGCGCTCGTTTCGCGCGTTGCCGCATCGCCTCGAGCCGGTACGCGAGGTGAACCGCGTGCTGTGGATCAACGATTCCAAAGCGACGAATATCGCCGCTACGACCGTGGCGGTGCTTGCGATGCAGCGGCCGTTCGTGTTGCTGCTGGGCGGACGGCACAAAGGAGAGCCGTATACCGGTCTGGCGCCCTTGCTCGCGGACCGATGCCGCCTGGTGATCGCCTACGGCGAAGCGGGACCGCTGGTCGAGCAGGACCTCGGCGGGAAGGTGCCGCTCGAGCGCGGCTCCACATTCGAGGACGTCGTGGCGCGGGCCGGTCTCGCGGCGCGGCCGGGCGACGCCGTGCTGTTATCTCCCGCCTGCTCGAGCTACGACATGTTCAAGAACTACGAAGAACGGGGGGCCACATTCCGGCGACTCGTCGAAGCACTGTGACCTGGGAGGGCCGGCTGCTCGCCGTCGTCACGGCGGTGCTGGTCGTCTTCGGGCTGGCCGCGGTCTACGGCGCGTCCAGCCTCGTCACCGTGGCCGGCGGCCAGGTCGCACCCTCCTGTTGCTGGTCATTCCGCTGCTGCCGTTCACCCATCCCATCACTCCCACGATCAATGGCGCGCGCCGCTGGGTGAACCTCGGATTTCTCACGCTGCAGCCGTCCGAGCTCGCGAAGTTCGCCGTGGTGGTCTGGTGCGCCATGCTGGCGGCCAAGAAGGGCGAACTGGTTCGCAACTTCCAGCAGGGCCTGATGCCGTTCATCGTCATCCTCGTGCCGGTGATCGGGCTCATCTTCCTCGAGCCGCATTTGTCGATGGCGCTGCTTGTCGCGCTGCTCGCCGGCAGCGTGCTCTTCACCGCCGGCGCGCGCATCGGGCATTTCCTCGCACTCGGTGTCGCCTCGACGCCGCTCCTCTTCGGCGCCGTCGCGACCGCGCAGTACCGGATAGCGCGGGTGCTGACATTTCTGAACCCGGGTGCCGCGCCGCAGGAAGCGACCTGGCAGGTGCAGCAATCGCTCACCGGGATCGGGGCGGGGCAGCTGCTCGGCGCCGGATTCGGACAGGGCCAGCAGAAGCTCGGCTACCTCCCGTACGCGTACTCCGATTTCATCTTCTCGACGATCGGAGAGGAATGGGGCTTCCTCGGCGTGCTCGCGATCGCGCTGCTGTTCGGCACATTCGTCTGGCTTGGCTTTCGCATCGCGCGCCATGCGCCGGATCCGTTCGGGCAGCTCCTCGCGACCGGCATCAGCGTGATGATCGGCCTGAGCGTGGTGCTCCATATCGGCGTCAGTCTCGCCGTGATTCCGGCGACGGGGGTGACGCTGCCGTTCATGTCGTATGGGCGATCGTCGCTGATTGTCGCGCTGGCTGCCACTGGCGTGCTGGCGAGCGTTGGGCGAGCCGGGAGGGCTACATGAGGAACGCGGAAGTCGGAACGCGGAAGTCGGAACAGTGGCTTTGATGTTCGTTCCGCGTTCCACGTTCCAACTTCCGCGTTCCATTGTTCCGCGTTCCACGTTCCGAGTTCCGCATTCATGAAGATCCTCATCGCCGGCGGCGGCACCGGCGGCCACCTGATGCCGGCGCTTGCATTGGCCCGAGTCGCCGCTGATCAAGGACACGAGGTTGTCTTAGTCGGTGCGACCCGCGGCATCGAGGCGCAGATCCTCCCGCGCCATCCGTTTCGATTCCACGTGTTGCCGATGGAGCCGTTGTACCGGCGCGCATGGTGGCGTAACGCGCGCTGGCCGCTGATTGCCGTACAGGCCTGGCGCGCCGCGGGACAGGTGTTGCGCGAAGAGCGGCCCGCGATCGTCATCGGTACCGGCGGATACGCGGCCGGGCCCATCGTGTGGCGCGCGCAGAACGCGGGCGTTCCGACCGCACTCCAAGAGCAGAATGCGTTCCCGGGACTCACCCAGCGATTGCTCGCGCGGCGCGCGCGACAAGTGCACCTCGGCTTTCCGGAAGCCCGGCTCCGCTTGTCACCGGGTCGCCGAACGCAGGTCTTCGTGTTCGGCAATCCGATCACGCCGCCGAGCGCGATCGATCCGAGCGCGGCGCGCACGGAGTTCGGGTTGAGCGGGAAGCACCGAACGGTCCTCGTCGTCGGCGGCAGCCAGGGCGCGCGTGCGTTGAACGAGACCATTTCGCGCGTGCTGCAGCGCGGATTGCTCGGCGACGTGAATCTCCTGTGGGGAACCGGCACGGTGCACGTGGATCGCTACGCGCCGCTCGCAATGCCGGGTCGCGTCGTCGTCCGTGGGTTCTTCGATCCGATCGGCGCCGCCTATGCCGCCGCCGATCTCGTGGTCGCGCGCGCAGGCGCGATGACGGTCTCGGAGTTATGCGCGTGGGCGAAGCCGAGTGTGCTGGTGCCGCTGCCCACCGCCGCTGCCGATCATCAGACCTTCAACGCGCGAGCGCTGGCGAACGCCGGCGCGAGTGTGTTGCTGCTCGAACGGGAGTTCACGGCGGACGCCTTTTCGAAAACCATCGCCCCCCTGGCGCACGACGACAATCGGCTCGACGCCCTGGCCCGGAGTGCCCGGGGACGGGGTCACCCGAATGCCGCCCGAACCATCATGGAAAAGGTTTTAGAGCTTTCGCAAGTTGCGTAGTTTTCGTATATTAGCTGCCCACAGATGACCTTGTTTCGAACCGGGGATCCCCGTCCCATCCATCTCATGGGCATAGCCG
>QHUF01000183.1 GCA_003221075.1 Gemmatimonadota bacterium | reverse complement strand
CGCGACATGATCCAACAGACCGCCGCCGCGGCGGCTGCCGCGTCGCTGCCATTGGCGAACGTCCTTCCGAGTCCCGAGTCCCAAGCCCCGAAGCCCAAGTTTTTCACCCCCGCCGAGTTCGCTCTCGTCGACGAGATGAGCGATATGATCATTCCGACCGATCAGCAGTCGGCCGGCGCGCGCGCAGCGGGCGTGGCGATCTTTATCGACGGCCGGCTGGCGGAAGCGTTCGAGAAGGACGAGGGGCAGCGGTGGCGCACGGGAATCGCGGCCGTCGAGGCGCTGTCGCGCGAGATGCACGGCAAAGGATTCATGGCGTCCAGCCCCGAGCAGCGGCTCGCGCTGCTCACGCGCGTCGCCGCCGCCGAGTCCGATCCGAAGACCGATGCGGAGAAGTTCTTCAAGCAGATCAAGGGCGGGACGATTCGCGCCTACTACACATCCAAGATCGGGATCCACGACGACCAGCAGTACAAGGGCAACGTCATTCAACCCGGAGAATACGCTGGCTACGATGCCACATGATCACCCCCGGACTGAAATCGACACGCCGCGCCTGACGCTGCTCGCCTTCACTCCCGGGCAGCTGCTCGCGCTGATCGAGCAGCCGGACCGATTCGAGGAGATCGCCGCGTTGACCCCCGCCGATGGACTGCGGGGGTTTTACGTGTCCGGGGAGGTGTCACCCGTGTGGCTCGAGTCGCTGCGTACCGCCGCGGGGCAGGGAGGAGGACCCAACCCGTGGCGCCATGGCTTCTTCATCATAGAGAAGGAAAGCGGCGAGATCGTTGGAAGCGCGGGGTTCAAGGGCGCACCGGACGACGCGGGGATGGTCGAGATCGCCTACGGGGTCGTGCCGTCTCGCGAGGGCCGGGGATACGCGACGGAGGCGGCGCGCGCGCTGATCCATTTTGCAAGCAACGACGCGCGGGTGCGGACGATCCGGGCGCACACGCGCCCTGAGGCGAACGCATCGACGCGCGTGCTCACGAAATGCGGTTTCGTGCACATCGGACCCGTCGTCGATCCCGAGGACGGGCCGGTCTGGCGGTGGGAACGAAGCGCGCAGCATATTGGAACCCCATGAGAGAGACCGTCATGAGCGGGACCGGCCAGGGAGTGTTCGTTCCAGGGGAATGGCGCTCGCTCGCCAGCTGTCTCGGCCTCTCGCCGCGCGAATGCGGCATCGTGCGCGCCGTGTTCGACGGCAATTCCGAGAAGGACACCGCCGCGCGGCTCGGCCTCTCGCCGCACACCGTCCACACCTACGTGTGGCGCATCTATCGCAAGCTGAATGTGCAGAGCCGCGAAGAGCTGCTCGTGCGCGTCTTCGCCGAATTTCGTTCCCTCCCTAAACGCGGCAGCAACGGGCGCAAGCGTCCGGAGAGCAGACAGCGCGCGTTGTAGCCTGATCAGGTGACCCGGTGTAGGGGTCTTGTCGTTCCATCCTGCAGGGACATGTTACGGCGTTGTAACGCGTTCGATACCGTTCAC
>QHUF01000182.1 GCA_003221075.1 Gemmatimonadota bacterium | reverse complement strand
TTGTCTGCCCGTGGTACCAGGAAGCCGTGGAGATTCTGAAGCAGCATCCGAACGTCTCCGTCGGCATCCATCTGGCGCTGAATTCGGAGTGGAAGAATTATCGCTGGGGTCCCGTCACGGGCAGTGCCGCGGTTCCATCGTTAGTCGATGAGAACGGCTTTTTCTTTCCCTCCTCCGAAGCGTTGCACCAGCACAATCCCAGCGTCGCCGAAGTCGAAAAAGAGCTCCGCGCCCAGATCGACCGCGCGCTGCGGTCGGGTGTGAAGATCGACTACGTCGATGAACACATGGGTACCGCCACCCGCTATCCGGAATTCCGCGAGGTGACGGAGCGGCTCGCCAAAGAGTACGGGCTCGGGATGTCGGGTTACTTCGGGGAGGCGATGGACGCGCCGCAGTACGCCGCGGCGCCGGATCGGAAAGGGGACAGCCTGGTCGCGTTCATCAACAGGCTGAAGCCGGGCGTGAACGCGGTCGTGACGCACGTCGGCATCGACGATGCGGAGCTGGGTGCGCTCCTGGACATGAACACCGACGAGCCGCTGCCCGACATGAGCAAGAACCGTCAGGGAGAGTTGACGGCCCTGACGTCGCAGCGGTTCAGCGCGGCCCTCAAGGCGCGCAACGTCGTGTTGGTGACGTATCGAGACCTGATCGCCCGCGATGGTTTGCAGTCCATGCGGAGACCCGTCGAATGAGGGAGGCGGAGGAGTTCATGGAAAAGAAAATCATTCGTGCTTTCGCTGCACTCGGAATGGCCCTGCTGCTCACGCTGACGGTGAGCGCCACGGCCCTCGCGCAGGAGACGCAGGTCTCCGGCACCGTCACATCGATAACGGGTGAGCGGCTGCCCGGCGTCACGGTCCAGGTGCGTGGGACGACTACCACCACCACCACCGACGCGAACGGCAAGTACACCATCACGAGTCCGCCCGATGGCGTGCTCCTGTTTGCGTTGATCGGGTACAAGGGCGCCGCGCGCACCATCGCGAGCCGTCCGCAGATCGACGTCGCGCTGGAATCCGCGGTCGCCGTGCTCGAGCCGGTCATCGTGACCGGATATACGGCGCAGCGTCGCGCCGATATTACCGGGTCCGTCGCCAGCGTGAACGTCGAGGGCGCGCAGCAGCAGACCTCGACCAGCGTGCTGCAGCGGCTCGACGGCCGTGTTCCGGGAGTCACCGTCGAGGCGGGCGGCGCTCCGGGTTCGCGCAGCACCGTGCGCATCCGCGGCGTCACGAGCTTCCAGAACAACGATCCCCTGTACGTCGTCGACGGGACGCCCGTGCAGGAATCGTACCTGAATTTCCTGAACCCGAACGACATCGCCTCGATGCAGGTCCTGAAGGACGGCTCGGCGACGTCGATCTACGGGTCGCGCGCGAGCAACGGCGTCATCATCGTCGAGACGAAAAAGGGCCGGCCGGGGCAGCAGCAAGTGACGCTCGACGTCCGGACCGGCGTGGCCACGCCGACGCACGGCTATGACGAGATCCTGATGCAGAATTCGCTGCAGTACTTCCAGGTCGTCAAGAAGTCCTACGAGAATGCCGGAACGAAGATCCCGATCAACATCTATGGGGATTCCACCAGCCCCAGCGTCCCCGCCTACATCTGGCCGCAGGGATGCGTGAACGCCGACAGTACTCAAGTGCCCTGCACCAACGTCGATCCGTTGACCTATTTGTACCCGACCAACCTCATCATGCGGGGCAGCCCTGGAACGAATTGGTGGAAGGCGGTGTTCGGATCGGCCCAAATGCGCGACGCGAACCTGGCGCTATCGGGCGGCGGCGACAACAACGCCTACCATGTGTCCCTGAATTATCTCGACCAGGACGGGACGGCGCGGTTCACGCGGTTCCAGCGTGGCGGCGCGCGGGTCAATACGACGTTCAACATGGGCCGCGCGACCATCGGGCAAAACATCTCGATCTCGCGCGAGCAACACCATGGGGCCGAGGGACTGATCGATGACAACGTCGGTGAAGGTGGCATCGTCGGCAAGAACATCTTCATGCAGCCCGTGGTCCCGGTCTACGACGTCGGCGGCAACTTCGCCTCCGGCAAGTCGAATACGCTCGGCAATCAGTCGAACCCGGCCAAGATCAACTTCTTTGCGCGGAACAACATCGCGACGAACGACCGCATGTTCGGCAACGTGTTCGGATCGGTCGACGCGGGCCACGCGCTGTCGCTGAAATCCAAGTTCGGCTTCAATCTCCTGCAGGGGTCGTACCACGGGTACACGCCCGCGACGCCGGAGGACCACGAGCCGACGAACATCGACGGGATCAACGAGAACTACAGCCTGTTCTCGGAGTTGACGATCACCAATACGCTCAACTATTCGCGCTCGATGAACCAGCACAACCTCACGCTGCTGCTGGGGCAGGAAGCGATCAAGAGCAATTTCCGCTACGAGGCGGGCAACTGCGCCAGCCTGCGCAAGAACGACGTCAACTCGCGGTATATCGACGACGCCCTGTGCGATCCGAACTCCAAGAACGTCACCAGCTCGGGCAGCAAACGGGCCCTGTTGTCGTTCTTCGGCAAGGCGGATTACAACTACGGTGAGCGCTACTATCTCAGCGTGACGATGCGGCGCGACGGCTCGTCCACGTTCGGACCGACGAACCGCTGGGCCACGTTCCCGGCCGTCGGCGCCGGCTGGCGGCTCTCACGGGAATCGTTCTTCCAGAGCCTGCCAGTCCAGAACCTTATGCTCCGCTTCGGGTGGGGCGTCACGGGAAACCAGAACATACCGTTCCGGATCTACGATACGTACGGCGGCGGCCGCGGCGACACCTTTTACGACATCGGCGGCACGGGCTCCTCGATTCAGCCCGGGTTCAAGACCAGCGCGCTCGGCAACACCACGCTCAAGTGGGAAGAGAATCACTCCACCAACGTCGGGCTCGATTTCGAGTTCCTGAACAGCCGCGGCAACTTCACGGTTGACCTGTATCGCCGCAACACGAAGAATCTGTTGTTCGATCCGCCCCAGCCGGCCGCGGGCGGCTCGGCTGCGTCGCCGATCCTCAACATCGGCAGCATGAGCAACAACGGCATCGATTTCTCGGTCGGCTATCACAGCACGATCGGGACCCGGACCGTGTGGAGCGTGACGTTCAACGGCAGCCACTACAACAACAAGATCACGAAGATCGACGGCGTGCAGCGCTCCTTCTTCGGTCGCGGCTCCTCGGTGGTCCGTGAGCAGAACGCGGTGCGCAACGAGCTCGGACAGCCGCTCGGCTCGTTCTACGGCCTGATCGCCGAGGGGTACTACGTCGACTCGCTGGACGCGGCGCCACAGTGGAATCAGGGTGCGCGTCCGGGCCGCATCAAATTCCGGGATCTGGACGGCGACGGTCAGATCACCGCCGCCGACCGCACGTTCATCGGCAGCCCGCATCCCAAATTCACCGGCGGGCTCGATCTCGCGGTGCGGCGCGGCAACTGGGAGCTGAGCGGCACGGTGTTCGGCTCGTTCGGCGGCAAGATCTTCAACACGCAGAGGTACTGGTATGCGTTCCGGTACTTCCAGACGAACGTCGCCAAAGACATGCTGACCAATTCCGCGCAGCTCAACGGCGACTGCGAGCCGATCCCACCGCCGGGCCCGGGCCTGCCCTCGCCGGGATATCGCTGCCCCGGCAGGCTGACGAACCCGGACGCGAAGTACCCGCGACTCGACAACAGCGACGACTGGAGCCGGCAGTTCAGCAGCTATTGGGTGGAAAGCGGCTCGTACGTGCGGCTGCGCACGCTGCAGCTCTCGTACAACCTGCCGCCGGCCATCGTCAGGTGGATCCCGGCCGCGCGCATCTACTTGCAGGCGGAGAACCTGTTCACGCTCAGCGGCTACTCCGGACTCGATCCGTCGCTGCCCGTCCCCGCCGCTGGCACGAACGACGGGCGCGATATTCGGGATGAATCCCGTGGCATCGATCAGGGCGTGTATCCGAGCAACAAGATCATTACGATCGGCATTTCGACCACCTTCTAACGCACGCGTCTTTAGAGAGGGACGAAGACGATGAACAGACACATGTGGCAGCGACTGCTGTATAGCGTGGCGGGACTGGTGGTCATCGCCGGCGTCACGTACGCCTGCAAAGGCTTCCTGGACCAGCCCGCGCAGGGCACGGTCGATCAAGCGACCCTGATGAACAAGGTCGGTGTGGAAGGCACGCTCATCGCCGCGTACCGGGCGCTGGACTGCGAATCCAGCTCCGGGGCATGGGGTTGCGCCGTCAGCAATTGGGTATGGGGCGGCGTCACCAGCAATGACGCGTACAAGGGATCCGATCTCGGGGACCAGAACCCCATCCACAGCATCGAGATCTTCCAATGGAACCTGGGTGACGCCGACGGCTATCTGAACCAGAAATGGTCCCAGGTCTACGACGGCGTCTTTCGCGCCAATGCCGCGCTGCGCCTGCTGGACGCGGTGGTGGCGGCGAGCCCCAATGAGATCCCCCTGACGGATCAGAAGGCCATTCGCGGTGAAGCCTTGTTTCTGAGGGCGCACTATCACTTCGAAGCGTATCGCATGTGGGGGCATATTCCCTACTACTTCGAATCGGATTCGACTCCCGTTGCCCTGGGCGGCTATCGGAAGGCCAACGACCTGCCGCTCGACTCGATCGTCAAGCTGATCATCAACGATCTTTCGACGGCGGAAACGTTGCTCCCGGACGCCCCGCGCAACGGCGAAAAGGGACGCGCCAGCCGGTACACAGCCATGGCCTACAAGGGCCGCGTGCAGGTGTACGGCGCAGGGTCGAGCTCCGCGTCCCCGTATTGGGCGGCGGCGAAGGCGACCTTCGACTCCGTGAAGGCGGCGCCTTTGGCGAACCGATACGCATTGGAAGCGGGCTTCAATCGCGTCTGGACCGCCGATCCGGCGTACCGAAATGGGAAGGAGACGATTATCGCTTTCCAGGCCTCAGTACGGGACGGCGAGCCGAACGGTCAAAACGCGAACTTCGGCGAGCGGTTGAACTTCCCCTACTCGGAAGCGAACCACTTCACGTGCTGCGGCTTCTATCAGCCGTCGTACAATCTGGTCAACGCGTACAAGGTGGACACCGCGGGCCTTCCCCTGTCGATGGACAGCACGACGTGGAACGTCGACACGACATATGCGGGCATGGCCGCCCCGGTCGATCCGCGACTCGATTGGACCGTGGGCCGGGACAATGTTCCGTACAAGGACTGGAATCTGCACAAGCGTTCCTGGATCCGCGACGCTTCGTATAGCGGGCCCTATAGTCCGAAGAAGAACATCCAGGAGAAGGCCTTCCCGGACGCGGAAAACAACGTCGGCTGGGTGGCGACGCAGACGAATAACGTGCCGATCCACATCTTCCGGTACGCCGACATGCTGCTGATGAGTGCCGAGGCGGAGGTCGAGCTGGGGAATCTCGAAGCCGCGCGGACGATCGTGAATCAGATCCGGGCGCGCGCGGGCGTCGCGGCGCAGGGGTGCGGTCCGGACACCACGGCGCTGAATCGCTATCCGGCGTTCTGCACGGGCAACCGGGCCATGGTGGACTCGATGCGACCCAACGCGCTCGCCACGCGCGACTCGCTGCAGACGCCCTGGGCATTTTACAAGATCGGTCTCTACACGACCCCATGGACCGGCTTGGGCGCGGCGTACGCGCGCCAGGCGGTGCGGACCGAGCGGCGGCTCGAGCTCGGGATGGAGGGCCAGCGGTTCTTCGACCTGCGGCGTTGGGGAATTGCCGATACCGCGATCAACAACTACGTCGCGACTGAGGTGGGGCGCATCTCCTATCTCGCCAGCGCGGCGGGTACGTTCGTACTTCCGAAGTACCAGTTCTATCCGATTCCTTCGGTGCAGGTCGAGCTGAGCAAGGTGGGCGGGGTGTGCATGCTGGCGCAGAACCCCGGTTGGGGTGCCTGCCAGTGATAAAGTAGGGCTTAGCGCTTTCGGATCGTAAACGCCTGCAGGGAGTCGCCCGTGTTCGCTACGAGCACGGCGCTCCCTGCAGGCGTTTTCATGAGCGCGAGTCCCGACACCGCGCGCGGCGCGAGGAAACCGCTCTCGAACGGCGAGACCGGCGTGAAGTGTCCTCGACCGTCGCCCTTGAGCCAGAGGCCGTTCCCCGCATCGGGCGGTGTGGTGTTCGGCTCCATCTCCATGAGATTGCCCGCGACGATCAGATCGAGATTCCCGTCGCCATCCACATCGTGCGCCACGATCCCGCGGATCGGTGAGATCTGCGCAAGGTTGGGCAGCCGCTCCGCCGTGAACGTGCCGTTGCCGTTGTTCTGCAGATACAGGCTCGCGAATGTATCGGTCTGATAATGCAGCGCGCGCTTCAGTTTGTCGGTGCCGAACAGCTGCGTCATCGACGCCCCGGCGAACGCTCCGTACGTCGGCACCGCCAGCGCCACGGGATAGATCGAGGGCCCCAATCGCGCCCGTCCGAAGAACGGATACTCCGTTCCGCCGATCTGCTGTGTCAGCACGATGTCGGTGCTCTGATTCCCGGTGAAATCGGCCGCGTACACGCCAAACGGGCTTTGGGGCGACGTCGTGTACATGAAGTTCAATCCGACGTTGCCCGCCACAATGTCTGGATGACCGTCGTGGTTGAAGTCGCCCGCGGCGAGGCTCCACCACCAGCCGCGCGTCGGCGGTAGTCCCACCGACACCCGCGTGAGCCTCTTGCCGTCGTTGTGCCAAAACTCGAGCGGCATCCATTCGCCGGCCGTCACGAGATCGAGCCGCCCGTCGCCATCGTAGTCGACCCAGACCGCGGCGGCAATCATGCCGAGGGACTGCGCCAGCTCGGGGGCGAGCTCGCTCGTGACATCCGTGAACCGGCCACCGTCGTTGCGCAGGAGGTAGCTGCGGGTCGGAGACGGATAATTCCGTGGCATGAGCCGGCCGCCCACGAACAGATCCGGGCGCCCGTCGCCGTTGAAGTCTCCCGCCGTGACGCTGGCGGTGCACGTCAGCATCTCCGGCAGCGCCTGCGCGTCGCGGACAAATTTCCCACCGCCCTGGTTGATATAGAGACGGTCCTGCAGCAGACGCGACGTCGGAGCGTGCTGATAACCGCAGCTGGCCACGTAGAGATCGGGCCGGCCGTCGCCATTGGCGTCGAAGAACACCGCGCCCCAGTCCTCATAGGCCTTGTCCGCGGCCCACGGCTGTCCCAGCGCCGATTCGACGAAGCTGCCGTCTTTTTTCTGCAGAAAGAGCTTGCCCGGCACGCCGGCCGTCCCGCCGACAAAGACGTCGTCGAGCCCGTCGCCATTGACGTCCGCGACCGCAATCGGCGGCCCCTGCCGGGATGGCTCGTAGGGAAGCAGCGGCTGGACCTCGTAGTCGGGTGAGGCTGGCAGCGTTTGCGTGTAAGGCGGAGCGGCGGAGCGCTGGAACAGAAGGGCGGCGAAGGGCGGCGCAGGGCGGCGAGGGGCGGCAGAGGCGTCGGACTGACGGACGGTAAGCAGTCGATCAACGTCCAGATTCGTCAACACCTGGCTGCGTCCATCCGGCCAATTCACCACGAGACTGTCCACCCGCCTCGAGCCGCCGAGACCAAAATGCTCGCGATCGTCCATCGTCGACATGAACCCGCGATAGGGCGAGTGATATAAATACTGCCGTCTGCCGTCTGCCGTCAGCGTTAATGATGCTCCGAGCCCGCGCCGGTTCGGTGGCTCCCCCTGCAAGACGACTGTGAGATAATGCGCGCTCGTGTCCGTAGCGACATTCTCGTAGATCGACGCCGGGGCGTCGATGTTGTTCACCACGAGATCGAGCTTGCCGTCGTTGTTGAGATCGACGTAGGCCGCGCCGTACGAGTATCCCGGCTGGTTCATCCCCCACTGCTTGCTCACGTCGCTGAACGTCAGATCGCCGTTGTTGCGAAACAGGTAATTGGGCACCCGGTAACTGCGCAGCGCGCGCAGCTGCTCGCGCGCCGCTGCCGCGTTGTTGTTTCGGCGCGCGGCGAAGACTGCCGCCTGATAATCGAGATCGTTCGGTGCTTTGGGGTATCCGTTGGTCACGAAGATGTCTTTGCGCCCGTCGTTGTCCAAATCGGCGAACAGGGCGCTCCAGCTCCAATCCGTGGTGGCGGTGCCCGCGAGATTCGCGATCTCGCTGAATACGACGTCGCCGCTCGGCGTGACGCCGTTGCTGAGCTGCAGCGCGTTGGCGTCGTCGTCGTCACGAAAACCGCGGCGCCGCTGGTCGCTGCGGCGGGCGTAGGTGAGGTAGCCGCTCATGCGCTTGCGCTGCTCGGCGGCGGCGGGCAGCATGTCCGGTATTGATGTAGAGCACGTCGTTGGGGGAGACGTCGTTGGAGACGTAGATGTCGGGCCGGCCATCGCGGTTCACGTCGGCGACGACCACACCCAGTCCGTATCCGATCTGGCGCAGGATGCCGGCTTCCCGCGACACGTCGGTGAACGTGCCGTTCCCGTTGTTGCGGTACAGCGTGTTCCAGCCTTCGGAGCTCTCGCTGCGCACGCCGAGCGGATGCAGATCGGCGGCGCCGCGCGCAAAATCCTGGGGCGAGTTATTCAGCAGGAAGAGATCGAGGTAACCGTCGCCGTTGTAATCGAGGAAGACCGCGTGCGTCGTGAAGCCGGTGTCCGCGACGCCGTACTGCCGCGCGGCTTCCGTGAACGTGTGGTCGCCGTTGTTGATGAACAGGAGGTTGGCGCGGTCGGCACCCTTGGATCCGGCTCCGGGACCCGAGACGGAGACGTAGATGTCCAGCAGCCCATCGTTATTGATATCCACCATCGTCGCGCCCGTACACCACCGGTTGGTCTTGACCCCGGCGCGCTCCGTGATGTCTTCGAACTGCATGTGGCCCTTGTTCAGGTACAACCGGCTCGACACCATGTTGCCGCTGAAGAACAGGTCGGGGAGGCCGTCGTTGTCGACGTCCTCGGCGGCGACCCCCGCGCCGTTATAGATGTAGACGTTGCTCTGAATGTTGAAGGAGTCGTTGGTCGTGATTGTGTTGGCGAACGTCACGCCGGTTTGAGCCGGCGAAAGCAGCATCAATCGCGGCGGTGTCGATTCGCGCCTGCAGCTCGCCATGGCGAGCAGCAGCATACCGATCGAGCAGCTGGATGCGCGAAACATGGGCAGGGAAACTAACGCACCCTTGCCGAGCCGGATATCGTTTAGGCCATGATTTCGTGGCGTCGTTCCATTGTGATCGCGGCGTTCGTCGCCGCGATCGCTGCAGTCGTGGTATTGAACGGGCGCGCCGCTGGCGGCGTCGCGAGTACGAGTGAAACCATCCACCTGAGCGAAATGGCGTACGCGAGCGGGATCGACTTCGTGCACCAATCACCCACGCTCGACCCGAAAGTGAATCACATCGCCGCCCACATCGCGGCGCTCGGCGCCTGCGTCTCGGTGGCGGACGTGAACAACGACGGCTGGCCCGACCTCTATTTCACGAGCTCGCGGTTCGGCGCGGCCAACGCGCTGTACCTGAATCAGAAAGACGGCACGTTCCGCGACGTGGCCGCCGATGCGGGCGTCGCGGCGGTGAATCGCGCCGGCGAAGGCGTGTCGATGGGCGCGGTGTGGGGCGACTACGACAACGACGGCTACGAAGACCTGCTCGTCTACAAGTGGGGCTACCCGCAGCTCTTCCATAATATGGGCAATGGGCACTTCGAGGACGTGACGGCGCAGTCGGGTCTCAGGACGTGGATGAATTCCAACGGCGCCGTCTGGCTCGATTTCGATCGCGACGGGTTGCTCGACCTCTACATCACCGGCTACTTCCGCTCCGACATCGACTTCTGGCACCTCGCGACCACGCGCATCATGCAGCACAGCTGGGACTTCGCGTCGAACGGCGGCAAGAATCTGCTGTTCAAGAACATGGGCAACGGGCATTTCAAAGACGTGACCGACTCGGTGGGCGTGGGCAGCACGCGGTGGACGCTCGCGGCCGCGGCCGCCGACTTCAACGACGACGGCTGGCCCGATCTCTACCTCGCCAACGACTACGGGCCCGAAGAGCTGTACCTGAACCACGAGGGCAAGCGCTTCGAGCTGGCGCGCGCGGGCCTCGAGGACGACTCCAAGAGCGGCATGGCGGTCGCCATCGGCGAC
>QHUF01000181.1 GCA_003221075.1 Gemmatimonadota bacterium | reverse complement strand
CCGGACGGCATCAACGGGAAGTCCTTCTATCAGAAAGACGCACCGGGCTTCGTGCCCGACTGGATCCAGACGATTCCGATCTGGAGCGAAGATACGCAGCGCGATATCGACTACTTCGTCTGCAACGACGTGGAGTCGCTCGTGTATCTCGTGAACCTCGGCACGATCCCGCTGCACATCTGGATGAGCCGCATCGACGATCTCACCCGCCCAGACTGGTGCCTGATCGACCTCGATCCTAAGGACGCACCATTCGCGCACGTCATCGCGCTGGCCAAGACGATGCGGAAGCTGTGCGACGACGTCGAAATGCCCGCGTTCGTCAAGACGACGGGGAAGTCAGGGCTGCACATCATGCTGCCGGTGGGGCGGCAGCTCACCTACGCGCAGTCCTTGCAGCTCGCGATGCTGTTCGCGCGGCTCGTCACGGATGAACATCCCGACATCGCGACGACGCAGCGGACGATCAGCAAGCGGGAAGGGAAGGTCTACGTCGACGCATTCCAGAACCGTGCCGGCCAGCTGATGGTGGCGCCCTACAGCGTGCGCCCATCCCCCGGCGCGCCGATGTCGATGCCGATCGAATGGGACGAGGTGAACGCCATGCTGCACAACAGCAACTTCACGATCACCAACGCGCTGAAGCGCATGAAGAAGCTTGGAGACGATCCGGTGTTAGCGGTCCTCGAGACCATCCCTGACTTGGTGCACGTGCTGGAGCGGCTCAATGAGCGCCTTGGGGAAGACTGAAGAGGGGTTGCTCGTTCGGCCGCACGATGCCCGGCTGCTGTACGTGCTCGCGCACGGGGCCGGGGCGGGGATGCGACACCATTTTCTCGCGCAAGCGGCGGACGGCTTCGCGGGGCGCGGCATCGCGACCTACCGTTACGAGTTTCCGTACATGCAAGCCGGCAAGAACCGGCCCGATTCGCCGGGGGTTGCTGAGGCTGCCGTCCGTGCTGCCGTCCTTGTGGCAGCGCATCGGGCGCCGGAATTGCCGCTCATCGCCGGTGGGAAGTCGTTTGGCGGGCGGATGACGTCACAGGCACAAGCGCATGAGCCGCTCCCGGGCGTACGCGGACTCGTCTTCCTTGGATTTCCCTTGCATGCGCCCGGCCGGCCCGGCACCGCGCGCGCCGAGCATTTAACGTCTGTTGACGTGCCGATGCTATTCCTTCAGGGGACGCGCGACGAATTTGCCCAGCTCGATCTGTTGCAGGGGGTCGTGAAGGGCTTGGGCGATCGGGCGACCCTGCATCTGATCGAAGAGGGCGACCATTCGTTCAAGGTGCCGAAACGAACGGGTAAGACGGAGGGCGACGTGATGAACGAACTGGCGGAAACGGTCCAACAATGGGCGGCGCGGATCTAAAAATGGCGAACTACTGGTTGGTAAAGTCCGAACCCTCGACCTACAGCTACGACGATCTGGAGCGCGAAAAAACGGCGGTGTGGGACGGCGTCAAGAATCCCGTGGCGCTGAGGAACCTCAGGTCGATGCACGCGGGCGACCAGGTGCTCGTGTACCACACGGGGGACCAGAAGGCGGTGGTCGGGTGGGCAACTGTCGTGTCGGCGCCCTACCCGGACCCCAAGAAGGGTGACGAGAAGCTCGTCGTGATCGATCTCAAGGCGCATCGCCGCCTGCCGCGACCGGTGACGCTGGCGCAGATCAAGGCGGACAAGACGTTTGCGGACCTGCCGATTGTACGACAGGGGCGCCTGTCAGTCAGTCCTGTGACGGCGCCCCAGTGGAAAAGAGTCTTGCAGCTCAGTGGTATGGACGACTAGCCCTTTTTCTTTTTGAGTTTGCGGTTCTCGGCCCGCGCCGAGGCAATGCCGGCCGCGACTCCTGCGACGATCGCGGCACGGCCCGCGGCCTTCAGCACCTTTCCGGTCCGGCGCAACGCCGCTTTGATGCGCCGCTGCCGCTCGTCCGTCTTGGCGCGTTTCTGCGCTTCCTTCAGCAACCGGTCTGCCTCGCGTGCAGCAGTCTGTGCCCACTTCCTGGCCGTCCTGGCTGCTTTGACTGCTGCTGTTTTGAAGCGCTCGGTGCGTGAAGCCATGTGGATCCTCCAGAGCTGAGGGTCGCCCATTGATACGCCACTGCCTTCCGATGGAGCCCTCACGCCCCCAGGACTGCGGCAGCCTTTCTCACGTCGCCAGGCTTCACCCACACGAGCGCGCCATAGCGGCCCATCCCCGAACGTACCCCGGTCGCCGCCGTGACGTTGATGCCGGCAGCGCCGAGCCGCGACAACAGTTGCGCGAAGGCGGCGACGCGGTCGTCGCCTTCGACCAGGAAAACGGCTTTCGGCTTCGAGAGCTTGAGGCCCGCGGCTTTTGCGGCGGCCTGAAATGCGACCGCGTCCGCCGGCACGACGTCGAGCTGCGACCGCCGCGCACTTGGAAAAGCGTGGACGGCCAGCAGGTTCACACCGGCATCGCGCAGCTTGCCCAGGATCTCCGCTCCGACGCCCGGTTTGTCGGGCGCCGTCACATAGTAGTAGTCGATCCTCCGGATCGTGTCCGTCATACCGGCCTCGTTGTTCGGGACGGTTCGAAAACTGTCCCCTGGCACAACTGCGGGTAAGGGACGGAATTCGCCGCCTACGCGGCACGTTGTCTTGCGACTCGCCACCGCCGCGTCACGAACCAGGCGCCGCCCGCGACGAAGCCAAGCGGCAGGACGACGCCGAGCGACTGGACCGCCAGCGATAGGAGAACAACGAAGTTGCGCCACGCCTGCCGGAACGCTTCGGCGATCGGACCGCGACCGGTAGCGGCTACGATGGGAAGCGGCTCGTGCAGCGTGACATTGAGCGTACTCATCGCGATATGCGCGCGGAGATACCGGATTCGGCCCTCATACCGTTCGATCTCTTCGCGCACCCGCGCCAGCGTCTGCTCGACATCCAGCACGTCCTTGAGTTTCCCGGTGCGCGTGGCAAGAAGGCCGATCAGCCGCTGTTCGAGCCGCCGCGCGTTGTCGATCCGGGCGGTGACGTCCACGTACTCTTCGCCGACGTCCTGGGCGTTGACGTTGACCGACTCGAGTCTCCCCATGGGCCTGAGCCCGGCCACGACTTCATCGAACCGCCCGGCCGGCACCTTCAACTCGATGAAAGCCTGCCGCAGCTGGTTCTTCCCGGTAGCGACTCCGGCTCCACCGACGTATCCGCCGACGCGGGTTGCCAGCTGCCTCAATTCGGCAACGGCGGTCTCCAGCGAGTCGACCTCGATGGACGCAGTGGCAGTGCGAATGACCATGTTCGAGACGTCGGCAGCGGAGACGGAAGGGAGCGAGTCCGCCGTCCCGGTGACCACGACCTCACTGAGCGCAACCGGGGACGGGTTCCCGTTGGCGTCGTAGCCGATCCTTCGCTGGCGCTGGACCTGAAGGTAGTCTGCGCTTGCGGAGTCTCGTGCGGTCACCGTCGAGCGCTCGAGTGTGCATGAGGCCAAGGCAGCGCTGCAAATCAAAGCAATCGTAGGCAGTCTCACTGGAAGACTCCGGTGGAGGATTCCTCAAGAGACGGGCTTCCTCTGACCCCTTGCACACCGGACGTCCGTAGATTTGTCGATATGGATGGGATCGCTGTAAAGCTCGAGCGGCTCAAGCGCGAAGCGCAAAAGGAATGGAAGCGGAAGTGGCGCAAGAAGGTGCGGCAGGCCGCTCCCGCCAATGCTGCTGAATGGCGCGCGCTCGGCGTCGCGATCCTGAGCGGCGTGCTGAAGCTCGCCCTGATCATTGCCCTGCCGTTTGCGGTTTTGGTGCGTGGCTCGGTGTTCTTCTACGAGCACGGCGGCACACCGGTGTGGCTGTCCCTCCTCACCGCAGCCATTCTGACTGGCGGGGTAATCACCATGTACGCCGTCTGGATCGCTCGGAAGTTCATGCGCCGGGGAGTGCGCGGCGGTCGAGCGCTGGTCATGCCGCTGGCAAAATGGGTCGCGCTCCCGCTCGTCCTCTTCTACTGCGGCTATTCCTTACTCTATCTCGCGAGCGTGAACGCCAAATCGGCGCCGGTGCGCGCGTATTACGGCTCGGTGCATCCGCTCCTGCGCCTCGCCCTGTCCACGGCCATCCTCGTGGATCGTGATATCCTGATCACCGATACCGGCCGCGTCCCGGAGGACTACGGCAAGATGGGTCTGCCGGCCAACAGTCGCACGCGCCATTACAAGCAGAAAGATGGCTGGATTCATGCGGTCGACCTGCGGACCACACGGCGCGGCGTCATCAAGAACCGCGGCATCCAGTTCTACTTCTGGCTGATGGGATTCGATACCCGGCGGCACGTCGGCACCGCCGATCACCTGCACGTGGAGTTGAACTAGGCGAACAGCTTCTGTAGATCGGCGAACGGAATCCCGTACGCGTCCAGTGTTCCGTAAGTGCCCTTCTCCTTCCATTCGCGCGCCATCCGGCGCACCAAGCCGAGTGTCGCGCGCATCGGCGCCGAGCCGAACGTCACACGACGCACGCCGAGCGCGGCCAGCTCCTTGAGTGTCGGAGCGTTGGGTGTGCCGAGGATGTTCACTGGTGCATGAATCTGCTGCACCAGCTGCTCGATCGTGTCGCGGTCGCCGACGAACGGCACGAACACCGAATCCGCACCCGCCTCGCGAAACGCGTTCCCGCGCCGCACCGCCTCCCCGAGCCGCTTGTCTCGGGGGAGCTCCGGGGCTTCGAACGCGTCAGTTCTGGCGTTCAGCACGAGACGCACACCAGTCGAGTCAGCGGCGCGACGAGCGGCTCGCACGCGCTCGACCGCGAGCGAGAACTCGATCAAGGGCTTCTCTTCCATCCGATCTTCGAGATTCATCCCTATCGCGCCGGCGTCGATGACGCGGCGAGCAGTCTCGGCGACGGCGTCGGGCGTCTGGCCGTAGCCCGCTTCCATATCTGCGGTAATGGGAACGGAGATCCGTCGGGTAATCCGCGCGACAGCCGCCAGCATCTCGTCGCGACTGATGCGCTCGCCATCCGGGTATCCCAGGCTGAAGGCGATCCCCGCGCTGGTCGTCGCGAGAGCGGCGAAGCCCGCCTCCAACAAGATCCGTGCACTGCCGGCGTCCCACGCATTGGGCAGCACGAGCATCGGCCCCTCGACATGGAGCCGCCGCAGCGTGTCTGCCTGGCTGCTGAGTTCTGCCGTGCGAGCCTGCTGCATGGGCGGGTATCTTATCGCATCCCCCAGCGGAGTCAAAGCTTTGCTACTCGCCCTGGTCGTCCTGCAAACCGCGTGCGTTTCTCAGCCGGCCAAACTGCCCGCCGTCGACGCCCGTTGGAATGCAGCCCGCGCTCGCGCCCACGCCATCGCGTGCGAGAAGCTGGCGCCCAACATCCCGGGGTTCGCGCTGGCCGTCGCCGTGGACGGTCGGATCGTGTGGTCGGAAGCGTTCGGCTACGCGGACCTCGCGGCGAAACGGCCGACGACCCCGGCGACGCAGTTCCGGATCGGCAGTGTCTCGAAGCCGCTGACCGCCGACGCGATCGCCCAGTTGTACGAGCAAGGCAAGCTCGATCTCGATGCACCCGTGCAGCGCTATGTCCCGACGTTTCCGGATAAGGGCGTCCCCGTCACGACTCGCTTGCTGGGCGGTCATCTTGCGGGAATCCGGCACTACCAGGGCAATGAGTTCCTGCTGAATCAGCGCTATGCCACGGTGACGGCCGGGCTCGCGATCTTCGAAAACGACTCGCTGATAGCGCCACCGGGAACGCGGTTTTCCTATTCGAGCTACGGATTCAACCTGATCAGCGCAGTGGTGGAAGCCGGCCAAACTGCCCGCCGTCGACGCCCGTTGGAATGCAGCCCGCGCTCGCGCCCACGCCATCGCGTGCGAGAAGCTGGCGCCCAACATCCCGGGGTTCGCGCTGGCCGTCGTTCGGGTCAGCGCATCTGCAGCCAGGATATCTCAAGGCCGCAACGCTCGAGCTGCTCTTCACGCCCCAGCATACGACGTCGGGGCAAGCGACGGAATACGGAATCGGCTGGTTCATCGCGACCGACACACTCGGCCACCGCTACGTCTTTCACGGAGGCGGATCCGTGGGCGGCACGACGGCATTCGGCGTGGATCGCGATTCGCGGGTCGTCTTCGCACTGGTGACGAACCTCAGCGACGCGCGGCTCGACGCAGCCCGCGAGATCCAGCTCGTATTCGACTCGACGGCGACTCGACCCTAGTTGCTCCGCATCACCTCGCCAGGCGGTAGCCTGTTTTGCGAACCGTGAGAATGTGCTTCGGGTTGGCCGGATCGTGCTCCAGTTTGCGGCGCAGCTCGGCTACGTGCGTGTCGACCGTGCGGCTCATGACCTCAGCGCTGTAGCCCCAGACCTCGGTCAGCAGCTCCGTGCGTGTGATGCACGCGCCGTCGCGCCGGATCAGCGCGAGCAGCAGGTCGTATTCCTTGGGCGTCAGGGACACGGGCGAGCCGTCGCGCAACACCGTCCGCGAGGGCGTGAGTACCTCGATCTCGCCGAACTTCTCGAACACGGGATCCGGCGGCCCGCCGTTCTTTTTCGGCTGGACGACGCGGCGCAGCAGCGCTTCGATGCGGGCGAGCAGCTCGAGGACGCCGAAGGGCTTGGTGACGTAGTCATCCGCGCCCAGCCGCAGGCCACGCACCTTGTCGGCCTCTTCACCGCGGGCCGTGAGGATCAGCACCGGCATGCCGTGGCCATCGTCGCGCAGCGCGCGCAATACGCGGAAGCCATCCATCCCCGGCAGCATCAAGTCCAGCACCACGAGATCGGGATTGGCGGTCTTCGCCCGCGAGAGCCCTCGCGTGCCGTCTTTCGCGACTTCGACCTCGTAGCCCTCGATCTCGAGATTGTTGCGTAGGCCGTACGCGAGATCGGGATTGTCCTCGATCACCAGAATCCGCTTGGGCCCCGTGACTGCCGCGATCATGCGGGCAACTCGATGACGACGCGTGTGCCGCCGGCGGCGGGATTGGCGTCGTCGATCCAGGCGCGTCCGTGATGCAGAAAGGCCAGCTCGCGCACCACTGCGAGCCCGATGCCGCTCCCGGCGACTGACGAGCCGCGATCGCGCTCCAGCCGCCAGAACCGCTCCCAGACGCGCTCACGGTCGGCGCTCGGGATGCCCGGGCCGCCGTCGTCCACCCACAGGCGTGCGATGCCGTTGTCGCGTGTCGCGCCGACGCGGATTTCCTGCCCCGCGGGGCCGTACTTCACCGCATTGTCGAGCAGGTTGAGCAGCATCTGGCGCACCGCGCCGGGATCGGCGGGCACGACGAGATCTTCCGGCACCGCTGCGGTGAGCGTCGCGCCGCGCGCGGCCGCGAGCGGTGCAAAGCCGTCGAGCACTTCCTGCACCAGTGGCGCCAATGCGGTGGGCTCGGGCGTGATGTGCGTCGTCTGCCGCTCCGAGCGGGAGAAGTGCAGCAGATTCTCGACCAGGTGCGTCAGCCGGCGCGCTTCCTGGTCGATGATCGCGAGGGAGCGCCGCCGCTCTTCATCGGACCGCACGCGCCCGAGCGTCAACGTCTCCGAGAACATGCGAATCTGCGCGAGCGGCGTGCGCAATTCGTGAGACACGCCGGAGATGAAGTCGGTCCGCAGCCGCGTGAGCTGTGACTCGCGGCGCAGCTGGAGCAGCGCGGTTCCGATCAACGCTGCCGTGAGCCCCAGCAAACCGAGGATGAGGGGCAGCCGAGACCTGGGCAGGCCCCCGATGATGAGCTTGTCGGCCATCGATGCGCGCAACGTCGTCTGCGCGTACAGATCGCCCATGTCGGTGCCGACAGTGTCGCTCCCGGTGAAGGGCGACGTGTACTGCACTGCGGAGCGATAGATCTCGACGCCGTAGCGGTCGGTGATGATGATCGAGCCCATCGAGTCGTACTGCACGCCGCCGGTGAGCGGCCGCGGCAGCAGCGCGAATTTCTCGGTGGCCTCGGCGACGAGCGGCCGGAGCGCGGCGGGCTTCGCTTCGAAGCCGAGCGCGGTGCGCAGAACCCCATCCGAGTCGCGCAGCACCGTGTACGCGATGTACCGCCGGTCGCCTCCTGGCTGTCCGAGCACCGTGCCCATGTGCCACGAGGTGTCATAGACGGTGAGCGTGTGTCGGGGCAGCGTGTCGACCAGCCAACGTTGCACCCGCTTGGGGAGCGTCTGCCCGGAGGTCGTGAGCGCTCCGGTCTTCAAATCCATGCGGAACGTGAACCGGATGTAGGGCGCCAGCGAGAACTCGTGCTCCATGGTGTCGAAATGCAGGTCCTTGGGCTCGGGCAACGGGTTGTGTGGCGCCCTTTCCTGCGCGTGCTGTAGCGCTTTCAGCGGCGGCACCACGGCAAAGTAGATGCCGCGCGCGCTCTGCAGCGCGACGCGCGATGCTGCGAGCTTCGCGTAATCGCGCAGTACGCGGTCCGCTTGCGCGCGGTGGTAGCGGGCGGTCCCGTACGCCTGGATCGCGAGCGCCGCGGCGACGCCGAAGGCGAGCAGCAACAGGACGGCCACCACCTGGCCGCGTCGCACCCGGAAACGAGTCATGGAATGAAGATTCTCTCTCGGATGCCCACCCGGCAACGGTTTGCTGACTCCACTGGACCGTTCTCTGACAAAGGCTGCGCATAAGGTCGCCTACATTCCGACGAGCGAGAAGTAGGTCGCGGCGCAAGTGTCGACGGCCACTTGTCCCGACCTCGCCGACCCGGAGCGCACCTTATGGCTCCGGGTTCGGTTTTTAGGGGTTGCGCGGAGAGTGGCCAGTAGTCAAAAAAAAGTAGGGGCGCAGCATGCTGCGCCCCTACCTGTCACCGCGCGTCGCTACCGCGAGGTCGATCGGTTCAACATCGGTTGCCCTACGACCGATTCGACATCGACGGCACGACTCGCATTTTACCAAGCATTTCCCCAATCCGTTCCGCCGCGATCCCCAGGGCACAACCGATCGCCAGCGAGATGATGATTCGGATACCGCCGTTGATGGCGACTGCGCGCGCACCCATGGCGGTGGCGGCACCGACGAACGCACCAGCGGTATACGCCAACAGCGGGATGCGCGCCTGGAACACCATACCGAAGACCGCAGCGCCGAGCAGCAGGGCGTCCAGAAGGTCGTTCCGCCCGAGCGCGGTCGACACGGCGGCATAGAGCAGCGCCCAGACGACTCCGGACGCCGAACCGAGTACCGACTTCTGCAGTCCCATTACGCCGCCGCCCGTGCCCACGAAGCAGCCGAGACCGACGAGAACGGGCCAGAGCTGCAGCGGCAGCTTGCCGAAATGGGAGATGACGGCCCACAGGGCCGCAACAATCGCCAGACTAAGGGCTTTGGTCGTCGAAGCGCTCATCTAGGGCCTCCGCCATTGAAGGGGGGGTGCGGCGCCAACATAATGAACAGGCCCTGCAAGATGCAACGCTGGACAGCTAAACGCGTTGAATTACATAGGCTTCCATCGCGTAATACTCGGGCAGGCCGAGGCGGTCGGCGCGCGCCGCGGTCTCCAGATTCCGGGCCTCCACCCGCTGCCAGAACTCCCGTTCGTCATAACCCGGGAACGGCGCGGTGTCCTTCTGCGACTGGTGGCGGAAGATGGCGAGGATTTTCGCGTTCAGCTCATCCTGCGACAGCGGCACCAGCACATCCGCTTCCGTGAGCGACCACTCCTGCCAGGCCCCACGATAGAGCCACACCTCGGGCCGCTGTCCCTGGTAGCGCTCGAGCGCGAGCTCGACCGCTGCCTTGCACGTACGGTGCGTGCCGTGCGGATCGGAGAGATCGCCCGCGACGAAGACGAGATCGGGCTTCGTCTCTTCGATCAGACGCTGCACGATCGCGATGTCGTCGTCACTCAGCGGCCGCTTGCGCACCTCGCCGGTCCGGTAAAACGGCAAGTCGAGGAACCGCGCGGCACTCGCCGGGATCCCCACTGCCGCCAGCGCCGCAATCGCTTCCGATTCGCGAATGAACTTCTTGAGATTCTGGACGACCGGAATGTCGACGTCGCCGGGCGCCTTTTGCTCCATGCCGGCACTCACGGTGCTGCGGGCGCGTTGGAGCGCGGACGGGTCCAGCCCGAGCGATGCGGCGGCGCGCTCGACGAAGTCGAGATGGCGGGTCACGTCGTGATCGAATACCGCGATGTTCCCGCTCGTCATGTACGCCACGACGATCTGGTTTTCGTTTTCCCACAGCTTGCGCAGAATGCCGCCCATCGAGATGACGTCGTCATCCGGATGGGGCGAGAACACGAGTACGCGCTCGTGCGCGGGCAGCTTGGCGCGTCCCCGAATCTTCTCGCGTAGCCGATTGAAGACCTGGCCGTTGATGGGACCCGCCGAACCGGCGCGCGCGAGCAGGGGGCTGAGCTGATGCTCGGCGTAATCGCGCGCCGACAGCTTGAGCACCGCCTTGCCGCTTTTGTCCGCGAGCCAGACGACCGAGCGCTCGACCATGGCGGGCGTCCACTCGATGCCCTCGAGAATCCATGGCGTCTTGATCCGCGTGAGCTCCGCGGCGGCGGGGAGATCGAGATAGACGGTGACGCTCTGGTGGCGCTGCAGGAAGGTCGCTGCCACGTCGGTCGAGATCTCGCCTTCGACGGCGCGCGCCACGATCCCGGCCTTGTGCTCGCCGGTCGCGAGCAGCGCGATCTCTTTGGCGTCGAGAATCGTGGCGACGCCCATCGTGATCGCCTCGCGGGGCACGTTCTCGACGCCGAAGAAATCAGCGGCCGCGTCCCTGCGGGTCAGCGTGTCGAGCGTGACGATGCGGGTGCGCGACGTCGCATCGGAGCCCGGCTCGTTGAATCCGACGTGGCCCGTCTTGCCGATGCCGAGCAGCTGGAAATCGATGCCGCCAGCCGCGCGAATCGCCTGCTCGTACGCGGCGCACGCCTCCGTGACGCGCTCGCGGGGGGTCACACCCTCGGGGATGTGAACGTTCTCCTTCGCGATGTTCACGTGCTCAAAAAAGTTCTCCCACATGTACCGGTGATAGCTGTGGGGGCTGTCGGGCGTCATCGGGTAGTACTCGTCGAGATTGAACGTGATGACGTGCGAGAAATCGAGGTCGCCGGCCTGGTGGCGGCGGATCAGCTCTTCATAGACACCGAGGGGCGTGCTCCCCGTGGCGAGACCGAGCACGGCGCGGCCCTTGGCGCGCGTCTCGCGCTGAATGACCTCGATGATCCGTTCGGCGACAGCGGCCGCGAGGTCGGAGTGCTCCGGGAATACGACGGTGCGGAGCCGCTCGCGGTCGCGCGAGCTCTCGATGGTCGTCGGGGGCGACCGCCGCGCGGTGGGAGGGGTGGGGGTGGGGGGGGTACCCTTGGCCATTACACCCTCACTTCGATCGCCGCGCCCCGCTTGTACCGCACGTAGAGCCACGCCATTGGGACGATCAGCATGCCCGCGGCGATGATCGTGA
>QHUF01000280.1 GCA_003221075.1 Gemmatimonadota bacterium | reverse complement strand
GCGCAGCAGCTCCGGCACGCGCACTCCCGACAACACGCCGTCCGAGAGGAGCAGGTGGATCGGGCCCGGGTGCTCAGCGGCCAGCGCCATGGCGGCATCCCCGTCACTTGCGGCGAGGATCTTGTAGCCGTTCCGCTCGAGTGCGGTGGCGGCAAGCAGGCGGATCGGCTCTTCGTCTTCGACGAGCAGGATCGTTTCGGTGCCCTTGACCTCGAGCGGTGCGTGCATGGGCCGGGAGATCCGGGGACGCACGTCGCTGATGGGGAAGTAGCACTTGAACGTGGTGCCTACCCCGGGCTCGCTGTACACGATCACGTGGCCCTGGCTTTGCTTGACGATCCCATAGACGGTGGACAACCCGAGACCCGTGCCTTTGCCCTTTTCTTTGGTCGTAAAGAACGGCTCGAACAGGCGGCCGAGCGTTTCGGGACTCATTCCGGAACCGGTGTCACTGACGGCCAGCATCACGTAGGAGCCGGGCGGAACGGCGGACGCCCCGAGCGCGTACGGCTCGTCCAGCCGAACGTTGCGCGTCTCGATCGTCAGCGTGCCTCCCTGAGGCATCGCATCGCGGCTGTTCACCGCGAGATTCAGGACGACCTGCTCGAGCTGGTTGGGATCCGCCATGATTGCGGCGAGATCGGCGTCGGTCGCCGTGACGAGCCGCACCGGCGGTCCCAACAACCGGCGCAGCATCTTCTCCATATCCGTCACGCGCTCATCGATCCGCATCGACTTGGGCTCGAACGGTTGCCGGCGGGAGAATGCGAGCAGCTGCCGCGTCAACGCCGTGGCGCGATCGCTCGCCTTGATGATTTCGTTGAGGTCTTCCGCGTGTTGGGAATTCGAGCCCAGGTCGTCGCGCAGGATGTCGGCGTAGCCGATGATCGCCGTCAGGAGATTGTTGAAGTCGTGCGCGACGCCACCCGCGAGACTGCCGAGCGCGTCCAGTTTCTGGGCTTGCCAGAGCTGCTGCTCGAGTGACTTCCGATCGCTGACGTCCACCGTGACGTTCTCGAGCAGCGCCTCCCCGTTCGGTCCCTCTCGCAGCGTGATGTTGCACAAGAGCCAAAGAGGTTTCCCATCTTTGCGCCGCATGTGCACTTCGTAATTGCGTAGCGTGGATGACTCTCGCAGAGCTGCAACCATGCGGTCGCGATCGGCCGGATCCGACCAGAGGTCTCGGGCCGTGTGCTCCATGAACTCCGCGGCGGAGTCATACCCAAAGATCGTGGCCAGCCGTTCGTTGCACAGCAGGATGCGTCCATCACTGACCCGCGTCGTGGATACGCCGGCCAGGGACTGTTCGAACATCTCCCGATAGCGCCGCTCGGCCCGATGCTGCTCCGCGTTCGCCCGATCGATCTCGTTGGCGATGTGGCGCGAGATCCGAGAGACGAGTAGCGCGACGAGCGCGACCCCGATTACCGCGAACCATGCCGCGATCAGGACGCGATCGCCGCCGAATAGCTCGGCAAGCCGCGCATCGAGCAAACCGATGAGCACGACCAGCCCGGCGGTCGCGGGAAGGAACGCACGCAACATGCGCGCGCGTGGCTGATCCCCGACCAAGCGGTCGAGCGGCCACACGTCCGGGCCGGCGGTCAGCACCGTGGCGACACCGAGGACGAGGAGGCTCAAGCCCGTCGGCAGCGAGACGGGAATCGTGCCGCCGCCGTAGAGCAGCGGCGTCCCGTACGCATATCCGAGCGCCACCGTCGCGCCCACGATCGCGGCGACCGTCGCCAGCGCGCCGGCGTAATGCGGCCGCGGGCCCGTGGCGGCGATGGCGAGCGCCAGCGGCACGAGCGCTGCGGCCGTCACCGGCGACATCACGCCGAGCCGGACGCGACCGAATTGGCCCGCCGCCCCGCCGAAGATCTGATCCAGCACCGAGGGCAGCGCGATGTTGACGACGGCCAACGTCGCGACGACCCACGACAACACTGTGCCCACGCTTCGGAGCGGTGAACCTGCGGGTGCCAGCATGCGGGCGATGAGGGTGAGACTCAGCGCGAGAAACGCGAGCGCGGTGGTCGGTGCCATCGGGATGAAGCTGGGCGGAGGACTGAGGAAGAGCGACCAGCGAGCGGCCCAACCGATCAGCACGACGCCGCTGTGCACGGCAACGACGAGTGCGGCCAAGACCGCAGCTCGGGTGCGCAGTCGGTCGGCGCTGGCCGTGCTCATATACTCACGATTAAAGAGTCGTGCGCGCATCGCAAGGGCACGTGTCACAACGTTTTGCGTGTCAGCGGACCCTTACGAGGACTGTGTGCGGTCGTAGCCTCCGTCGGGTCGGAGCAACCAGGCCGCCGGAGCCGTCAGCTCCCTTGCCAAGATGGTGTCCAACGTCCGCCGGGCGGCCGGGTCGAACACGGGAGTCACGACCTCCACCCGGCGCCGCAGATTGCGCGGCCGCCAGTCCGCGGACCCGATGTAGTACTCCTCTGCGTCACCCCCGCCATTGGCGAAGTGGTAGATCCGGGCGTGCTCGAGAAACCGGCCCAGGATGCTCACGACCCGAATACGTTCGGACAGGCCGGGGACGCCGGGGCGCAGCGTGCAGATCCCGCGCACCACGAGATCGATGTCGACGCCCGCCTGCGACGCGCGGTACAGGGCCTGGATCACAGTCGAATCGGAAAGCGCGTTGAGCTTTGCACGGATGTGCGCACGCCGGCCCGAGCGCGCATGCTCGGTCTCGCGCTCGATCAGCGCCAATAAGCGCTCGAGCAGGGTCGTTGGCGCGACGAAGAGGTGACGCAGCTGAGCCTGCGGCGCGTGACTCGATCCGGTCAGCTCGTTGAACAGCGCGTGCACGTCGGCGGTGATGCGAGGATCGGCGGTGAAGAGGCCGACGTCGGTGTAGGCGAGCGCGGTATCGGGATTGTAGTTGCCGCTGCCGATGTGGCCATCGCGCTCCAGGCTTCGTGCCCAGCTGATGTTACGGGCCTCGTCGAATCGGGCTTTGAGCTCGACGATCACCGAGACGTCCTTGCCGGCGAGCGCCGCGCGCCGCAGCGCGTCCGCGATGGCCGAGGGTCCACCGGGGCGGTACAGGGTCAGCTTGATCGCCTGGACGCTCGGGTCTTCAGCCGCCTCGGTAATGAGTCGCTCGAAGCTGCCCGGGAAAGAATCGTGCGGGTGATAGACGAGCACGTCACGCTCGTCGAGCTGTTCGGCCACGCTGCGCTGCGAATCAAATGGCTGCGCCGGCGCGAACGCCGGATAATCGGGAAGCGCGGCTGACGCGGCGATCTCGCGCAGGCCGCCCAGATCGACGGCTCCATCGGAGACGTAGACGTCGGCGGCACTCAGCGTGCCTTCGCGCTCGCTTTCTTCGAGGCGGAGCTCGCGTTGCAGCAGGTCCTGCAGCGCCTGGGGCGTGCCGGATTCGAACTCGATGCGCAGGACGGGGCGCGACTGGCGTCGCACCAGCTCCTCCTCGATCGCCTGCAGGAAGTTCGCCGTCGTGGTTTCGTCCAGCTGCAGGTCGCCGCTCCGCGTCAGCCGGAACGCGTGCGCCGCCGCGATGCTTCGCCCAGGATACAGGAGGTCGAGGTTCGCCCGGATCAGATCCTCCGTCGCGATGCGGCGGCCGTCGGGCGAGACCGCGACGAATCGCGGCAGGTCAGGGGACATCTCCGCGATGGCGTAGTGCAGGGGTGTCCCCGGCCGGTCGCGCAGCGCGACCAGCAGTGCGAGACGGCGGTCGCCCACTAACGGGAAGGGGTGGCCGGGCGCGCGCGTGAGCGCCTTCGGACTCACGAAGGGAAGGATCTCATCGACGCACCGGCCGCGGAGCTGCGCGCGCTCCTCGTCCGTCAGCTCGTCCCAGCGGGCGATCGCAAGCCCCGCCGCCAGCGTGTGAAACATGCGATACTGGCGTGCCAGCAGCGGACGAAGCCGTACCGCAAACGCGTCGAGTGTTTCTTGCGGCGTGAGGCCGCCGCCATCCGCCGCCGCCACGTTGCGACCCACGGCGACGAGCTGCTTCAGCGCGCCGATCTGCGTCATGACGAATTGATCGAGGTTCGTGGCAAAGATGCTGAGAAATCGCAGGCGGGCTGCCAGCGGCGTCCGCGGATCCTCGGCGAGCTCGAGGACGCGTGCGTTGAACTCGAGCCACGACAGTTCGGCATTGAGAAACTGCTCGGGCGCCAGGCGGGCTGGATCCTTCGCCTGTTCCGGGAGCGTCGCCACACGGAGCTCGGTCAACGTGACACGGCTCGCGCGCGCCACGTCGTCCGCAACAGGTGGCTCGGCCGCTCCAGACGCATCACCGAATGGCGCGCCCGACCATTCGGGAACCAGCGGGGAGCGAGCCGCGACCGTCAGGGCGGCGAGCGTTCCGGGGTCCCGCAGCATCGGAGAGCCGACGCGCGCCACCAGATCGGCGGGGGCGAACCACTGCAGTGTCTCACCGTTGCTCGAGTGCCGGTGCAGACGCCGCGCGGTCCAGACCTCGAGGGGAACGCGATCGCCCGATCGCGGGACCACACCGAGGAGTCGCAGCTGTCCTTCCCCACTCCCCACGAGCTCACGCAGCGCCGCGCGGCACGCCGCTTCACCGCTCCCCTGGTGAACGGGGAGGCGCAGCTCGGCGCCGGCGCGGCACAATCCCACGCGGCCGTGCTCGACGGGGACGAGCGCCACTTCCCGTTCGCCGCGCAGCTCCCGGCCGATCCCTTCGGCTTCGACGGCGTCGAGTGCCGCCACGGCGCGCTGCAGGGGATCGTTGCCCGCGGGCCGCAGTGACAGCGCCGCTTCCAGCTCGCGCGCCAGACGGCCGGCAGAGGGCTGCCCCCAGCGGCGCGCGCGCACACTCAGCTCCGACAGCGTGGCGGCCAGTTCCGCCCGGCGTACGACGAGCGTGTCCGCGATGACGTCGCACAGCGGGAACTGGAGTAGCGGAAGCTGGAGCGTTCGCCAGGTGCGTTCTACGTCGCGCTCGATCCACGAAGCGAGCCGGGACGGATCGATCAGCGCGCGCACCCGCAGGGCCGGCGCCGATGCGCTGTTGAGTGCGGCAGCGGCATCCAGCTCGCGCACCTGCTCTTCGATGCGCACTCCCTCGGGTTGCCAGATTGTCAGCCAGCGCTCCCCGTCCGCGGTGAAGCGCAGCCGGCAACGGGCGCCGCGCCTGCGTAGGTCGCCATCGCTCGTGTCGAAGTAGACGTCGCGGAAATGCGTCGAGCGCGGGGGTGAAGCGGGGCGGGGCAGGTCGACCAGAACGCGCCGGAGCGTCGCCGCATCCGGAGCATCCCATCGCAGGATCATGAGTCTCGCGGTTCGAACCGCACGCCGGTCACCTGCAGTGCGGCGTCGTCCCGAACCGCGGCGACGAGCGCGTCGGGATCACTGCGCCGGCGAAGCTGTACGGTGAACGTCAGGCCCGTCGGTGCCGACTGCACGAGCTTCCACCTGCGTGCATACCGCTCGAGAATGCCGCTGAGCGTCGATTCCGCGGCGGCGGTGCGACTTGTTTCCACCACCAGCCTGCCGCGCACCCGGTCGGTCAGCGGGGTCGTGCCAACGTCAAAGCGCCACAGGACGAGCACGACCGCCACGTAGATGACTGACACGACGAACCCCACGGAGAACGCCTGCACGCCGGCGGCGAGCCCCACGGCGATGGCCAGAAAGATGTAGACGGCGTCTTTGGTATCCCGCAACGTGTTCCGGAAGCGCACCGCGGCGACGATGCCGGCGAGACTGAAGGCGAGCGCGACGCTGTCCCGCACGATCAGGACGACGCCGGAGATGACGACCGGCAGCACGATCACGGTTTGCACCAGCGACGAGTCATAGTTCGCCTTCAGTTTCGTCCGCATGTACATCCACGCGACGGGGCTCATCAGGGCAAGCGCGCCGAGCATCGCGACCGCGGCGCCGCCCGGGGTCCGCTCGCCGATGAGCGTCGCCCATTGGGGGATCGAGCGCGCCACCAGCCACGCCATGGCAGCGAGCGCCATATAGTACGCCGCCAGCCGGATCACCAATCCAAAGGCCCGCCGCTCGTTCACTGGGGCATCCGTCTGCACGATCGCACGAACTCGCGATTCACCACCGCGCGGTCGTTGAGGACCTTGTAGAACTCGTCGAAGTACTCGAGCACGTTGCGGACGTCGCGCTCGGGGAGGTCGGGTACGGCGCGCACCGCGGCGTACATGGAATCCTTCGCGGCGCTAAACCGGGCGAGGGCGTGCGTGAGGAAAATGCTGTCCGGCTGGCAAAACCCGCGGTACACGCGCTGGCGCACCGACTGGATCTTGAGCTGCTCGGGGGGGCTCGCATACGGCGCGTTGACCGCTCCGGAGAAATCGAAGTCGTACGGCACGGCGAGGAGCGGACGGGGCTGGGCCACTTCCTGGAAGATCGCGATGTTGTGCCGTTTCCAGACCGACCAGTCGTTGTTGCCGATCAGATACTGAAAGACGGCGACCAGCGTCATGTATGACGGATCGGTCACCGGATCGTACACGTTGTCGCTGCGCACCTGGTCGGCGTGGATGCGCAGCGCGAGCGCGGTGTCGGACTCGATCAAGAATCCATAGCGCGTCACCGTGTCATGCCGCGCCGAATCCACGTACGTCATGTGGGCGAGGCGCACCCGGAAGCTGGTGTCGGTCACCGCGTTGAACACGCGATACAACGCGTACTCGCGGAGGAGATTGCGCTCGAACAAGCGGTCGCCCTGGCAGTGGGTGACGAGCTTCAGCCTGTCCTCGCCGGCGAACGGCGTGTTGTCGACGTTCTTGGAGGGGAGATCGAGCCGGATCGGTGGAAACCCGCACTGCTTCAGCCGGAAAATGCCGCGCGTCCGCAGTTTGACGCCGAGGCTGCCGGTGTCGGCCCCTTCACCGTAACGCAGCGTTGCGGGGTGCTCTTTGCGCTCCGCGCCGCGATCGCGGAATAACGCGTGCAGATCGCCTTCTAATCGGAGTGTGAGCGGCGCACGATCGCGGAAGAGGCTCTGTGCGCTCGCCATGGCGGGGGCACATAAGAAAGGAAGGATCAGGTAGAAACGCGGTTTCGTCCTGCCTCCTTCGCCCGGTAGAGGGCCTTGTCCGCCGCCTGCACGACCTGATCGGGAGACGCGTTGCGGTGGTTCCGTTCCGCCACGCCGATACTCACGGTGATCGTGATCCCCGGACGGGTCTTCCTACTCTTGTCGTTCTTCGGCTTGACCCGCGGCCGGAACCGCCGCCGCATGGTAAATCGGCTGGTCTCGACGATTTCGCGCAACTCCTCGAGATGCGGCAGGCACTCGTCCTGGCCTTTGCCGGGAAAGACCAGGGCGAACTCCTCGCCGCCGTAGCGATATGCGGTCCCGCCGCCGGACGCCTGCGCGAGCCGCGCGGCGACGAGCCGCAGGACGTGGTCGCCCGCGTCGTGTCCCCAGGTGTCGTTGAAGCGCTTGAAATGATCGACATCGACCATCGCGACGCTAAACTGACCGGAGAGCCGGGGCAGGGCTTCATTCAACGCGCGCCGGCCGGGCAGCTCGGTCAGGCCGTCGCGGTAGGCCATCATGTACGACGCTTCGATGACGGCGATGACGAGGATCAAGCCCCCTGTCGCGAGCCAGATCTCCTGACCCGCTCCCGCCGCAGGCCACGAGAGCGCCGCGAAGACAGCGATGAGCGCGTAGAAGTAGCCCCGCACCGGAGACTGCGGTTCGCGCAACCATGCCATGAAGAGCAGCGTGCCGATCGCGAGGAACGCGACAATCGACGGCTGGCTCACAGGCGTCCAGGCAGTCCATCGCGCGGGCAGCAGCCGAGTCGTGAGAAAGCCGAGGGCTTTGCTCGAGAAGGACTGTGCCAGGAACACGACCACGAGTACCTGCACCCCAAGCAACACCCAGCGGATCAGCCCGGCCGGCGTGAGGGTGCCGCGCTCAGGCAGGAGGGCAACGAGCGCCAGGTTGATCGGCAGCAGGAACGTCATCGCCTGATAGTAGAAGCGATCCCGGGGGGCCTCGACGCCCTTGAGCAGCAGGTATTCGGTGAGCGCCAGGAGCGCGATCGCGAAGACCAGACGCGAACGGTTGAAGCGCCAGCCGAGCAGGAGCGCGGCGGCGGCGACGGTGAAGGGGAAAACGGTGGCGAGGCCGTTCGCGGGGCCACGCAGCGACGGCATCGTCACCAGCAATGCCGCGGCGACGAGTATCAGGACTTCGGGGACGAGCTTGGAGAAGAGACGTTTCATCGGGCCAGTAACGGTACGTACTGGAGTCAGAAGGTCAACACTCGGCCGGGTTGACCACATCCGCGCGCACTGGCGATATTCACGCGCCACCCCCGCCCGGGGGCGGGGCGGTATCGTCTAGGGGACTAGGACGGAGCCCTCTCAAGGCTCAAACACGGGTTCGAATCCCGTTACCGCTACTTGCACGCCCCCATCGTCTAACGGCTAGGACACCACTCTTTCAAGGTGGGAACAGGGGTTCGATTCCCCTTGGGGGCATTGCTGGACGGGCGCAGCATGCTGCGCCCCTACTCTTCGGCCTGATACTCCCGCTGCACGACGCAATTCCCGCCAGAATTCTTCGCCGCATACAGGGCGTGATCCGCCACCAGCATGAGCTGCGGGGCAGAGATTTCCATCGCGACGGCCCGGGGGAGCTCGACCAGGCCGCCGCTGACGGTGACCATGGTGGACGCGTTCTCCACGAGGTGGCGGCGGATGCGGGAGGCGACGATCAGCCCGGCGACAGCATCGGTGTCGGGGAGGATGATGGCGAATTCGTCGCCGCCGAGGCGCGCCGCGATGTCGGTGCCGCGCAGGCTCTTCTGAATCGCGACGGCGACGCGGCCCAGCGCCTGGTCGCCCGCATGGTGGCCCCAGCGGTCGTTCATCAGCTTCAGGCGATCGACGTCGACGAGCAGGAGTGAAAGCGGCACGCCGTATCGGCGGCAGCGCGCGATCTCCCGCGTCATCGTCGCATCGAAGTGATACCGATTGAACAGGCCGGTGAGCGGATCCGTGACCGACCGGTGCTCCAGCAGCTCGAGCGCGTCGTGCTCCACGATGGTCGGGGAGACGAGATCGCCGCTGATGTTGAGCAAGTAGTCGACGGCGGCCACGACGGCGCCGACGTTGCGGCCCAGCCGGCTCCCGAGCTCGCGGCGATGCGCTTCGATCTTGGCGGTGCGCTCGGCGGCTTCGCTGTCGCTCAGCCGGGCGTGCGGGAAGACGCTGTGGAGGGGCAGCGCGGTGGCCTCCTCGAGCGACGGCTCGCGGCGGTCGATGCCGGTGCGCCGGTCGATCCCGCTGCGGCGCTCGTCCACGGGATTACCAGCCGATTGCATAGTTCGAGAGCTTTCCTCGCTGGAACATCAAGCCGTCTCCAGCAAGTCGTCGAGTTTGTCGATTTCCGCGCGCGCCGAAAGCCGCTGGAACGAGGACCGCGCGCGCTGAGCAGCTGCTTTCCCGCCGGTGGCGTCACCCATCTGGATCAGCAGGTGCGCGAGATCGCGCTCCGCCATCGCGAGGAGCAACGGACGGCCGTGCTCGGTCGCGCGCTCGATGACGTCGCGCAGCAAGGTCGCGGACTGGTCACGGCCGCCATTCAGCGCGAGCGCACCGGCCTTGATGCGGAGGTCTTCGGCTTCGCGAACCGGATCCTTGAGGTCGCGGTGGGTCGCGATCGCGCGCTCGATGGCCGCCATCGCGAGGTCCCGTTCACCGCGGGCCACGTGAATCTCGGCGAGGCCCGCGACGGCCTGAGCGGTGATCTGCTGGTCGCCCAACGCCTGGGCTTCCTGAATGGCGAGCTGCGCGATCTCCAGGGCGCGGTCCAGCCGGCCCTGAGCGCGGCACACAATGCCGAGGTTATGGCGTGACTCCGCAACGCCGCGGGCGAAGTGCGCCTGCTCGTACGCGGCAATCGCGCGCGTGTAGGCGGTGACGGCTCGCTTGTAGTCGCCCTGCATGCTGGCGATGATGCCGAGGTTGTTGGCGCAGCGGCCGACCGTGGCCATGTCGTTGTCGTCGGTCGCCTCTTCCTGGGCACGCGTGAAGAAGTAGGTTGCTTCGTCGATGCCGCCCCGCTCCAGCGCGATGGCGCCACAGACGTTGAGCGCCCGCACTTCCATCATGCGGTCCTTGAGCGACCGGGCACGCAGCTGCGCGACCATCGCCCATTGCTGGCCCACCTCGAGACGGCCGAGGCGGCTGTGGGCGATGCCGAGGAGCAGCGTGAGCAACGCGGACTCTTCGAGCTCGTCCTTGGAGCGCTGCTCGAGATACGTCAGTAGTTCGGCGTACTTGCCCGCGTCCGCGTACTCCTGCGCGACATGGATCGGCGCCAGCGACCCGCGGAGCTCGGCGGCGAACGCTTCGTCCCAGCCCTGATTGGCCAGCTTCCGGATTTCGCTTTCGGCGCCCATGTGGGCGAAGATGCGCTTGGCGGCCATCGCCGCGGCCTGCGCTTCGGCCGTGCGGCCGGCGCGCCGCAGCACCACGGCGAGATCGCGAGTGGCTTCGCCCTGGAGGAGCAGCCGCTGGTGCAGCTCGGCGCGGCCGATCACCTCGCGCAGCGCCTTCTCGGCGCGGGGCAGCTGATTCTCCACCGCCAGCACAAGCGCGACGATGCGCAGATCCTCGGCCTCGGCCACGGGGTCGGGCATCTGGCCGCGGATCACGCGGATGCGGTCGAGCTCCCGGTGGGCGAGCTCCGGCTCGCTCCGCACGGCGCGGACTTCAGCGCGGCCGCGCAGCGTCAGCGCATAGAGGGTCTCGTCATGGCTCGCCTCTGCCGCGGCGACGGCCTGATCGGCAGTCGCGAGCGCCTTGTCGAGCGCGCCCTGCTCGCGGTACGCGTTGGCCAGGTTGTGCATGCAATCGGCGACGCCCGCCTGCATGCCGGCGCGATGGTGCGCCGCGGTGGCGATCTCCCACGAGGAGATGGCTTCGGCGTGGCGGCCTCGCAGATGGCTGATGATGCCCAGATTGTTCGAGGCGCGGCCGGTCGTGGCGTGATCGCCGTCGCGGCTCGCGGCCATCAAGGCCTGCGTGCAGAAATCGGCGGCTTCGGTGAGGTCGCCGCTGAAGAGGGCGATCGCGCCCCGCGCGTTGAGCGCGTGACGCTCGACGCCATGCTCGCTGCGCTGACGCGCGGCGGCGAGGGCCTGATCGATCCACTGGAGGCCTTGCTCGTGCCGGCCGAGCCGCGTCTGCGCGATGCCGTAGAGCAGGGCGAGGGTCGGATCGGCGAGCTCGCTCTGGTCGCGCGTGCCCAGGAACTCGACTACGGCGGCATGGTGGCCGGCGGCCGCCAGTGCGCGGGCTTTGGCGATGACGGGCGACGCCTCAGCGAGGCGTTGGTCGCGGGTTTGATCTTTGGACATTGGCGGCGGCCCTCGCGCCTAAATCCCTACCGCCCACTCCAACAGCGCTTCCGCGACCTCGTATTCGCAGAAGTGCGGCAGCGCATACGTGAACGACTTGTCGTCGAGCGACTGGCTCGCGCCAAGGTGCTCCCACGCTTCGCTGGCGTCTTCGCGATACCAGAGGCCGAGCAGCTTCGCTTCGATGGCGCTGTCCGAACTGTCCGCGACGCCGTCGCCGTTCAAGTCACCGCCGGCGCCACCGTACCAGATCTTCATCTGGGCCGGCGCACCGAACTGCAGGCCGCTGGGCTCGAGGCTAATGCCGATCTTGCTGGTGTCGACGCTGACGGTGATGTACACCGAGTCGCCCATCGCGAGCTCGCCGACGCCCGGGACGAACTGGGGATCGGTGGTCGTCAGGAGCAGGAACGGATGTGTCTGGTTGTCGCTGCTGCTGCTGTAATTGATTTGGACCGAGCGCGACTCGCCGCGCACCGCCCAGAACGACACTTGATACTGGTCGAGACTCAGGGGAGGCGTCAGGGCCATCGTTCCGGAGCGGCGCGCGCGAGAATCAATTCGTGCCGTGAACTGCGGAGGTTCTGCCCAGCGCAGGGACTGCGGCTGCGGCGCTGCGGGAGATTTCACCGCTGTGGGTTGGTCCGCGCAGCGCGCAACCGACACGGCGAGCGCGAACACCATGAGTGAGCGGCGAACGAACATCATTGAGATCTCCAAGGGCTGGGCGCTTGACTACGTTGGTGTCGTGAGGCACTATTGGGGACGTAAGAGGCCCCTTTGTGCCTTACTACGACACCGAAAGTAGGGATATCTTGTCACCTGTCAAGCCCGAAACTGGCCCGAAACGAGTCCCCGTGGCGAACCGCCTGGCGACGCTGTTGGACGTCTTCAGTCCGTGGGAAGGTATCTCCCTGAGCTATCGACAGTTCGCCGCGGCATTGGGTGGTGGTGTAACTGAAGCAGCTATAAAGAAATGGCCCCATCGCGAGAAGTTTCCCGCAGACGTGGCGCGGCTGATCGTGACGAAGGCCAAAGACATTGGCATCCCAGATGTTACGCTCGAGTGGGTACTTTGGGGCGAGGGTTCAGGTCCCCAAAAAGGAACCAAGAAGGTTCCACAGCACGCACCGCAGCAGGAACATCAGGAGTTAGCGACGAGCATCGCGGAGGCCTTAGGGACCGACCTGGCCCATAACGAATTCGGGCAGTGGTCCTCCGTGGAGGTGCAGCGGACCGTCATCTGGTCCCTCAAGGATCTGGCGCGGCGCCTGTGGGTGCTGCGGTTCCCGATGAGTGAGACGTTCAAACTGACCGATGAATGGGGTACCAAGATCGGGTTGCCGACCCGTTCCCTTGCTTCGGCACCGGGTCCTGATGATTTTTCCGCCGCCCCACCCGCCTCCTCGACGGGCCGATAGCTCAACTGGCAGAGCAACTGACTCTTAATCAGTAGGTTCTCGGTTCGATTCCGAGTCGGCCCATCCTTACGGAATGATCAATGTCCAATGATCATTGATCAATGATCATTCGCGGCGCGTTAGCGCCGCGTCAGCGCCGCACCTACCTGAAGAAAACTCACCGTAGCGCCGCTCGCGGCCTGACCACCGTTGAACTTCACGTCGCCAGCGAAGACACCGACCGAGTAGTGCGCGAAGGGCGCGAGCCGCCAGCCGCGGCTCACCAGGTACTCGTACCCGACGCCCAGCTGCGGGCCGATCCCCGATGAGGTGACGACATCGGTGCCGTCGTTGACGCGGTGCATCACGAGCGCGGCGCCGCCCCGCAGGTACAACCCCCGCTGCACGTTCGGATACCAGTAGGCGGCGCCTCCGAACGAGAGCAGCGTCTGGGTCACACCACCGTCCCGCTCGCGCCAACCGGCGAGCTCCGCGCCGATGCGCACCGCTCGGCCGGTGCTGCCACCGACGCCAAGGAAAGCGGAGAGGCCCGTCTTCCGGCGGCCGGCGCAGATGTCGCACGTCACGCGCGCCCATCCCGGCGCCACGCCAACGCTGTACCACAGCCCCGCCCCACTCCCGCCCCCCGGAGCAGCGCGACGTTGCGCTGCCGCGCTGCTCGGTCCGGCCAGCGCGATCGCCACCAGGATCATCGCAGCGGTTCGCATGTCGCCACTATAACTCAATTGCAGTGGCCAATTTGGGCGTGATAACGGTCACCGCTCATCGAGCCGGATTGGGGCGAATGTGAGGGCGAAATCCCCATGAAACCCGCATCCCTGCCGGTCTTTCTGGTCGCTGCCGCCATGGTGTCGGCAGCGTGTCACGACAGCCCGGCGGCTCCCGACTACGGTCCCGCCACCGGCAACGCCGCGTCTTTTGGACTCTGGAACCCCGGCCCGAACGACGACTGCACGAAGGCGCAACACGATGCCTACGCCGTCGTGGGTCCCGACCACAAGCTCTACCCCACGTGGCATCCGCCCATCGATCCCGTGTCCGGCTGTTCCTTCGGACACGATCATGGACGCGATCCGCGCGGCTCGGCGCTGTACCGCGAAGTCGGGCCGATCCCGTTGGGCTACGCGAACGAACAGCTCGACGTGTACGATCCGCTGACGACGCGCCACGAGGACCACTTCGGACACAAAATCGAGTGGCAGAACGACGTCCCGATGCACTTCGGCAGTGACGCCGCGGATGCGCTGTTCGCCGTGCGCTGCGACATCCTCACGAAGCTGCATCAGGGCACCCACTCGAAAGACGCGTTCACCAACAACCTGCACGAGTTGGTCTACCATATCCGCTGCACCGACGGGACCGAGATGCACATCACGATGCTCGCGGCGATCGGCACACCCGGCCAATTCGAGCGGAGCTGCGACGGCACCACGGTCGTAGTCGGACCGGCGACGCCCCCGAACTCGCCCGACGGCGGCGGCGTGCGGATCATTCCCGACCGCACCTGCGTCGATAGCGAGATTCTCGTCCCGGCCGGACAGTTCTCCAACTTCGGGGCGTTGCACGAGAGCTGGCAGACCTCAAACTCCGTGCGGCGCGAGGACGGCCACACGCTTGCGTTCTTCAATCCCTACTTCCAGGTGTCCCTGCCGAGCCGGTTCTACGATCCGGCCCTGGTGGGAATTACCGGACGGCCGATCGACGTGTGCTACGAAGTGACGCCGGCAGGCAATCAGGTCCGTGGCAATGGTGCCTGCGCGCGATCGACGAGCAACGGCACGATCCTCGGCATCACATTCGACGACCCGCGCTCGGAATTCGACGGCACGGACCGCGTCGTCGATGTCAATTCGAACTTCATCGGCAACGCAGACGGGCCCGAGGTGTGGTACACCGATCCGTTCGGCAAGCATGGCCGCACGGTGCCCTTCCCTGGGTCGATTCGTCAGTTCATCGCTCGGATCAATAATGATCGGGGCGGGCTCGAGCTGGCGGGGCCGGGGATCGGTGGCGATCGCGATTACAGTGGCCCACGGGTGCACGCGCCGAACTGACAGATCTTGGAGACGCGGTAGGCTATTTCTTCCTTGATACAGTGCCAATTGCGTTAATCAAATCCCCTAAATCGTAGGGTTTCGTTACAGACGGCTGTCCGCAAGTCTCCAGAAACGACCGCGTCTCGCCCCGCGCCTGGTCCCCCGTGACGAACACGAAGCGCTTCGCCACGAGCGGCCGGCTGCTGACGAGCTGCTCGTACATCGCGCGCCCGCCGAGCCGCGGCATCTGCAGGTCCGTGACGATGGCGTCGAAGGTGTTTTCACGATCGCCGAGCCGCTCCATCGCCTCGAGCCCGTTCTCGACCGCGACGATCTGATGACCCTCGCGCTCCAAGAGCAGCACCATCGCCTGCCGGTTCACGGCATCGTCATCGACGACAAGGATGCGCATGCGCGGCAGGCTTTCCGCCGGTGTCGACAGCGGCGTGTGCGCGCCCAGGAGGCTGCGCGGCAACGTGACGACGACTTCCGCGCCCGTGCTGCCGCCGCGTGGCCGCAGCCGCAGGTTACCGCCGGCCGATTGCGCCAGCGCCCGGGCGAGCGCGAACTCCACCTCGCCACCGCCACCCGTTTGCGTGAAGCGGAACGGCGAGGTGAGCCGCTGCTCCGCTTCGACGGCGAGGGGCGTGCCCGAATCCCACAGCGACGCCACGATCGATGGTCCCGTCGCGATCACCTCGAGCCGCAGCTCGCGCGGCGGCTGCGAGGCGCGTAACCGGCGCAGCGAGAAATCGAGCAGCTTGGTCAACATCTCGGTGAGCTGGACCATGGGGCAGGCGACCATGGGCAGGTCGCCCGGGACCGCGCGGACCACCTTGACGCCGAGCTCGCGGAAGGTGGACTCGCGCTCCGCCAGCACGCCGTTGATCACGACGGCCGCGTCGCACGGTTCGGCGGCGCCAGCCGGATGCGCGGCGAGCTCGAGAAAGTGGCTGGTGATTTCGGCGGCGCGCCGCACCTCGCCATGCAGCAGCACCAGCGCGCGGGCGCGTTCGGGATCGAGCGGGCTGCCGTGTAGCAAATCGGCAAGAGCCCCGATCGCGGCGAGACGATTGTTCAGCGCATTGAGGACGTTGGCCGAGCCTTCGTCGAGTACGACGTGCTTAATCTCCGGCGAGGCGGGCGAGGTGGACCTGAAGGAAGGTGGAGGGAGTGAAGGAGGCGCTGGGCGAGCACGCGCCGCTGCCGGGACCTGCGTCTGCCGTCCCAGCAAATACCCGATCAGCGCGCCGACTGCCGCGCCAAACCCGAACGCCACCCATAGCTCCATGCCGAAAAGCTATGCGCCGTGCGAGTTTGCGCGAGGAGCCAGGCGTCACACCGGGCTTGAGACCTCCGTCACACGGTCCTGTACTTCAGAACCAAGCCTCTCTAAATTTTCTGCGCCCGCCCTGGTGGTGAAACTGGTAGACACGCTGTCTTGAGGGGGCAGTGCCGCAAGGCGTCTCGGTTCGAATCCGAGCCAGGGCATTCTCAGTCTAGGTCCCGCCGTCTCCTCCCCGTCGATGTCAGCCAAAGCGCTTCGCAGCACGTTCACGAGCCTTGCGGGCTTCCTCTTCCCGGTTCCGGGGCGGCGCCTTGATCGTCAGCGAATCGACCAACCGCCGGGCAATCTTCGTCACGTCATCCACGGCGCCGTTGAACACGGCCTCGTTCGCGTGCGAGGGATGCGTCGTCCCGCTCAATTTGCGTACGAATTGCAACGCTGAAGCGCGGATTTCGTCGTCAGTCGCCGGCGGGGCGAAGTTGGCCAGTGTCTTGATGTTTCTGCACATATCGGTTCCTCGCGATTGTCGGCCTAAATAGGGCTACCCCAACGACATTGGAATATGTCGATTTCTGGGAATCTCGTTCGTCGCTTGAATGAGGAAAGACGTCGAGAAAAACCCTCAATGGAAGCGAGACGACGATGCGATTCCTGGTGATGGTGAAGGGCAACAAAGACTATGAGGCCGGCGCCATGCCGACCGAGCAGGAGCTGACGGAGATGGGGAAGTTCAACGACGAATTGGTCAAGGCGGGCGTCATGCTGGCCGGCGAGGGGCTGCAGCCCTCAGCGAAGGGGGCGCGGATCAGCTATGCCGGCAGCAAGCGGACGGTGCGTGATGGGCCGTTCACCGAAGCCAAGGAGCTGGTCGCCGGGTTCTGGATCTGGCAGGTAAAGTCGCGCGCGGAAGCCCTCGAGTGGGCGAAGCGGATTCCGTTCAAGGAAGGTGACGTGGAAATCCGCCAGATCTTCGAATCCGAGGACTTCGGCGCGGAATTCACGCCCGAGCTGCGCAAGCAGGAGGAGCAGCACCGGGCCGCGATCGCCAAGAACAAGCAACGCACGGGGAGATGACCATGAAATTCATGACGATTGTGAAGACCCGCGAGACCGGCGCGCACCCGTCGCCGGCGCTCATCGAGAAGATCGGGAAGCTCGGCGAAGAAGCAGCGAAAAAAGGCGTGATGGTTGGCATGGGCGGCCTGCTGCCGACCGCCGTGGGCGCGCGTGCCCGGCTCGCCAATGGAAAGATCACGGTCACGGACGGACCGTTTACCGAGGCGAAGGAAATCATCGGCGGCTACGCGATCTATGACGTCGCCTCGAAGCAGGAAGCGGTCGAATGGACCCGGAAATTCCTGGAAGCGCACATCGGACTCTGGCCCCAGGATCTGGAAGTCGAAGTGCGGCAGATGATGGATGACCCGTCAAACGGCTGCTGACGCCATCGATGCGGTCTGGCGGATCGAATCCGCCAGACTCATCGCCGGGTTGGCGCGCCTCGTCGGCGACATCGGCGTCGCCGAAGACCTGGCGCAGGACGCGCTCGTCGCCGCGCTCGAGCAGTGGCCCGAGTCCGGCGTCCCGGATAATCCCGGCGCCTGGCTCATGGCGACGGCAAAGCATCGTGCGATCGACCACCTGCGGCGCGGCAAGATGCAGGACAAGAAGCACGAACATCTCGGTCGTGAGCTGGAGGAGCGCCAAATCAGCCCGGAGCACGACCTGGCCGCGGCGATCGACGATCAAGTGGGCGACGATTTGCTGAGCCTGATCTTCACCGCGTGTCACCCGGTCCTCACGACCGAGGCTCGCGTCGCGCTGACGCTGCGGCTGCTCGGCGGATTGACGACCGACGAGATCGCGCGCGCGTTCCTCGTTCCCAAGGCGACGATTCAGCAGCGGATCGTGCGGGCCAAGCGCACGCTGGCGGCCGCGCACGTGCCGTTCGAGGTGCCCCGCGGCACCGAGCTCGGCCAGCGACTCGAGTCGGTGCTCGAGGTCGTGTATCTCGTCTTCAACGAGGGCTACTCGGCGACGGCGGGCGACGAGTGGGTGCGGCCGGCGCTCTGCGAGGACGCGCTCCGCCTGGGGCGCATCCTCGCCGAGCTGGCTCCCGCCGAAGCGGAGGTCCACGGGCTCGTGGCGCTCATGGAGATCCAGGCGTCGCGCATTCGTGCGCGCGTGGGACCGGGCGGTGAACCGATTCTGCTGTTGGACCAGGACCGCGGGCGCTGGGATCATCTGTTGATCAGGCGCGGTCTGGCGGCGCTCGCGCGCGCGGAAGCGCTGGGTGGGGCCTCCGGACCCTACACGCTCCAGGCAGCCATTGCCGCGTGTCACGCGCGAGCCCGCACGGCGGAAGAGACGGACTGGACGCGCATCGTGGCGCTGTACGACGCCCTCGCGCAGCTGATGCCGTCGCCGGTGGTGGACCTGAACCGCGCGGTGGCGTTGGGGATGGCCTTTGGGCCGGCGGCGGGACTCGAGGTGGTGGATTCGCTGACGACGGACCCGGCGCTGGCGGGTTATCATCTTCTCCCGAGTGTGCGCGGGGATCTGCTCGCCAAGCTCGGCCGGTTCGCAGAGGCGCGTGCCGAGCTCGCCCGTGCGGCCGCCTTGACGCAGAATGTGCGCGAGCGCGAGTTGCTTCTCAAAAAACTGGAGGGTCTGTGAAAAAGGAGTGGGCGCCGTACCTGCTGAGCATTCTCAGAATCGTTGTCGCCTTCCTGTACGTCCAAGTGGGTTCGGCAAAGTGGTTCGCCTTCCCGGGCGCGATCATGCCGGGCGGCGGAACAGCGGCGGTGGGATCGCTGCCGTGGTTCGCCGGGGTCATCGAGGTCGTCGGGGGCACACTCTTGTTTCTGGGCCTGTTCACCCGTCCGGTGGCGTTCATTCTCTCCGGCGAAATGGCGTTCGCGTACTTCATCGGTCACGCCGGTCATGGCTTCTGGCCGGTCTTGAATCTGGGCGCGCCGGCCATTTTCTACTGCTTCACTTTCCTCTATTTCTCAGCAGTCGGGGCGGGGCCGTGGAGCCTCGACGCCTTGCTCGCTCGACGCCGCGGCGCAGTCCCGGTTCTCTGAGTGGCGGCAGGGGAGACTGCATCGCGCTACGATCGCTCGATCGTAGAGGGGCCGCTCCGTGCCGCGGTCTGGAAAATTGCGTGGCCGACCCTGCTCGCCAACATCATCGCGGGGATGCAGGGCATCGTCGACCACGTGCTCGTCGGCAATCTGCGGGGTTTCGAGGCGAACGCCGCGATCGGCGTAAGCTGGCAAATTTTTATCGTCGTCATCGTCTTCATTTCATCGCTGTTTACGGGGATGAGCGTGCTGGTGTCGCGGTTCGCCGGGGCGGGAGATTCCGCGACGGTCGATCGCGTCGTCTATCAGGCGTTTCTCACGGCGATCGGCCTGTCGCTGGGCATCCTGGCACCGGTGGGCTACGTCGTGTCGCCCTGGCTGCTCGATCTGGTCAACGCGACGCCGGCGGTGCAGGCCGAGGCGCTGCCGTATCTGCGAATCTTGTTCGGTTTCTCGAGCGGCATGATGATTTTCTTCATGCTGACCGGCGCGTTGCGCTCTGCCGGCGACGCGCGCACGCCGATGGTCCTCGGGATCGCGATGACCGTCCTGAACCTCGTGTTCAACGTCGTGCTCATCCGCGGCGTCGGACCGATCCCGTCGTTCGGGACGCGCGGCTCCGCGATGGGCACGTGCATCACCGGCGGACTCGTGGCGGCCTACGCGCTGTGGAGGCTGTGGACCGGCGGATGGGTCGTGGCGTTTCCGCGCGGCGTCGGCCTCGGCCCCGATTGGTCGATCATCCGGGAGCTGTTTCGCTTCGGCCTGCCGACGGGAATTCAGGGCATCGCGATGAACATCGGCGGCGTCTTGATGCTGTCATTCATCGGGTCGCTGGCGCAGAGTGCCGCGGCGCAGGCGGCGTTTGCCGTGTCGTACAGTGAGCTGTTTTCGCTCATCACCTGGACGTCGGTCGGGTTGATGGGTGCGGCGGCAGCGGTAGCCGGCCAGAACCTTGGCGCGGGACATCCAGACCGCGCGGACCAGGCGGTGCGCATCGCGGCGCGGTACGGTCTGACGGTGGCCGCATTCGTCGGCCTGTTTTTTCTATTCTTCCCGCGCCAGCTGCTGGCGATATTCGGGATGCACGATCCCGTGGTGGTGGACATCGGGACGCAGCTGCTGCGGGTCCTGAGCCTGTCGGGACTGTTCGTGACCGTGGCGTTGGCGTTCACCGGCGGGCTGCAAGGCACGGGCGACACGAAGAGCCCGCTCTACATCTCGACGATTTCGCAGATCTTCGTGCCGCTCGGTATCTGCTTCGTCATTCGGCAGACCGGCACGCTCGATCCGATCGACATCTGGCTGGCCATCCTGGCCGGGCATACAACGCGGTGCGTCTTGAGTGTGCTGCGGTTCCGGCAGGGACAGTGGCGCAGCATAACGGTCACCGTCAGCGGGTCAACCCACTAACCGCTTCGTCGTGCCGATGATCGCGCGCGCGTTGTCGACCTGGCCCCACGTATTCCACAGCAGCACGCCGCGCACCTTGCCGTCCTTCAGATAGTAGACCACACCCTCGCGAAACGGCTCTTTCCAGCGGCTTTCGGTCTCGAGCCGCGGATCCAGCTCGCCGACGGCTTCGTATCCGAGCGCAAACAGATCTGAATAGAAGAAGGGCAGGTGGGTGTACGGACTTCCCTTGCCGGCCATCGAGCGGCCCGCCGCGGCGCCCATCGCATTGGCGTTATCCTCGTGCTCGACACGGATCCGCGTGCCGAGGGCGGGATTGAAGAAGTTCGCGACGTCACCGGCCGCGAAGACGTCGGGCGCGCTGGTCATGAGCAGCTCATCCACCACGATTCCGTTCTCGACTCGCAATCCCGCCTGCTCGGCCAGCTCCACGTTCGGCTGAATGCCGAGACCGGCGACGATCACATCGGCGGGGATCTCTTTGCCGTGCGTCGTGCGCACCACCACCTTGCCGGCGCTTTGCTGGAGACCGGCGAGGCCCTCTCCGGTCCGGACATCCACGCCTTGCTCGCGATAGTAGTCGACGAGGAAGTGCGAGAGATCGGCGGGAAACACACGCGCGCCGATGCCGTCTTCGGGAACGAGCATCGTGACATCGCGGCCTACCATCCGAAGTGCGGCTGCGATTTCCGAACCGATAAACCCGCCACCCAATACCGCGAAGCGCAGTTTCTCGTTGGCGAGCGCGCGGAGTCTGAGATAGTCGTCAAAGGTGCGGTAATAGATGATCTGCCCCGTCTGCATCGCGAGCCGGCGGGGCGTTCCGCCGGTGGCAAGCAACAGCTTTTCGTACGAGACGACATTGCCACGATCATCGGTGACGGTTTTCTGCTTCGTGTTGACGGCCGTCGCGTGTCGGGCCAGGCGCAGCTCGACGCCGATCTTGTCGGTGCCGCGCCACACCTTTTCCGGATCGTCGCCTTTCCAGAGGCCTTTCGAGAGGGGCGGGCGGTTGTACGGCGGATGGGGGTCATCGGACATGATCCCGATGCTGCCACTCGGATCGGACTCGCGGATCGCGCGCGCGGCGGCGTCGGCGGTCATGCCGCCGCCGATGATCAAATAGCGAACGCTCTTCATTCAGTTCCTGCCCGCGATCGTAAAGCCGCAGCGCGGGTGGCCGCCGCGCTCGCAGCACTCCGTCACGGGCGCACCGACGACCTCTTCGACGAGCGCCTTGCCGAGCTCGCACATCTCCGGATGACCCGCGGTCACGGCGGATAGCGGACAGCCGTACGCTTGCAGGCGCCACCCCTCGGCGGTCTTATCGATCACCGCATCGGCGCCCAGATCGCGAAACACGCCGGCGGCGGCCTGGAGGCGCTGCTCTCGATTCGCCGCCGTTGGCGCACTCGCGGCGGCTTGCGCGCCGACCGCACGCAACAGCTCGACCGCCCGCTCCCGTCCCTGTGTGCGGACGATCTCTTCCACGAGTTTGCCGAGTACGAGCGCGTACGCCTTTGGGAAGAGCTCTTCGCCCTCGCGGGTGAGCCCGTAAAGCCGCGCCGGCTTACCGCCCGTATCGCGCTGTTTCCCGACGTCCTCGACGATGCCGTCGCGGCGCAATGCGGCGATGTGCAGGCGCACGGCGTTATCGGTGAGGCCGAGCGCATTCGCGAGGCTCGTGATCGTTTGCCGCGAACGCCGCAGCAAGCCGAGCAGGCGAGCCTGCGTGTCTCCGGTGAGTCGTTCCAGCCAGTTGGTCACGCCTCAGGATACTCCTAAACCATTGATTTGTCTAGTAATCACATAAAATACTTGACAAAGTGTGCTTAGTGTTGTCAGTTGAGGTTGGAGGGGCGCAGCACACTGCGCCCCTACCAACACCACGAACCCCTTTTTGGAGGTCTCGATGCTCCCGATTGCCATGACGCTGGCGTTGACCGCTGTCCTGCAAGCCCAGGCTCCCGCGCCGGCTCCGGCGCCCGACCTCTCCGATCCCGAAGTCGCCCATGTCGCCGTAACCGCCAACAGTATCGACATCGACATGGCCAAACTCGTCCCGTCGCACACCACGAACGCCGCCGTGCGCCAGTTCGCCACGACGATGATCACCGATCATACGGCCGTGAACGCGCAGGCCGGCGCGCTGGCGACGAAACTTGGCGTCACGCCGAAGGACAATGCCGTCAGCGAGTCGCTGCAAACCGGCGCCACGTCGGCGCGCGCCTCGCTCGAGCCGCTGCATGGAGCGGCATTCGATCGCGCGTACATGGACCACGAAGTTGGCTATCACCAGGCGGTGCTCGACGCGATCGACAAGCTCCTGGTTCCGACGACGGAGAATGCGGAGCTGCGCAAACTGCTCGTCGATGTGCGCCCGGCGATCGCCACGCATCTTGAGCATGCGAAACACCTCCGAAGCCAGCTCGCCGCGCCCGCCAGGACAGGGAAGTGATCGTCGGGCTGTTGCTGCTCCTGGCAGGACTGACGGCGCCACCCAAGACACACACCGTCGAGATCCGCGGGATGGAATTCCATCCCGCGGTTCTCACGGTGGCGGTGGGTGACACGATCGTCTGGATCAATCGCGACATTGTCCCGCACACGGCGACAGCGAAAGGCCAAACGAGGTGGGATACGGGACAACTTGTGCAGGGGCAGGTGTGGCGCTACGTCGCGCGGCGCGCCGGCGCAGCGCGCTACGTCTGCACATTCCATCCCACCATGCACGGGAAGGTCGTCATTCGTTAAAGGCGCGCTACGGAATTCCCAGCAGCTTGTGCGTTTGGAGACTGAGGCGCCACTGCGGATGCGCTAAGCAATAACGGACGGCCAGCTCTGTGTTGCGGACGCGGTCCGGTCCGTCCATCGGCTGGAGCGAGAAGTAGCGGAAATCGAGCCCAGCGAACTGCTCCGGCGGTGCGCCCTCCTGCGGGTATACGAGCTTGAGCTCATCGCCGGAACGTAGGATGAGATCGGCTCTCGCCTTGGGGCTCACACAGATCCAGTCGATGCCTGGCGGCGGCTCCAGCGTACCGTTGGTCTCGAGCGCGACTTCAAACCTCGCCTCATGCAGCGCGTCGACCAGCGGTTCATCGAGCTGGAGCAGCGGCTCGCCGCCCGTGCAGACCACCATGGGACTCGCTGCATACAGCGCGTCACTGGGCCACGCCGCGGAGATTGCCGACGCGAGCTCCGCAACCGATGTGAATCGGCCTCCTCCCGGCCCGTCCGTACCGACAAAATCGGTATCGCAGAAGCGACAAGTGGCGCTCGCGCGGTCCGATTCCCGGCCGGTCCAGAGGTTGCACCCCGCGAAGCGCAGAAACACCGCCGGCCGACCCGTCTGCGCGCCCTCGCCCTGCAACGTGTAGTACAGCTCCTTGACGCTGTAGCTCACCGCGCCGCCTGCTCCGTCCGCTGGTAGCGAATCGGGTCCTCGAACCCCGCGTCCGCAAATCCCTTGAGGCGCAGCAGACACGCATCGCAACGCCCGCACGCCGCGCCGTCGCCTGAAGGGTCGTAACAGCTCATCGTGAGCCCGTAGTCGACGCCGAGCGAGCGTCCGGTCGCGATGATTTCCTTCTTCGAGAGCTGGATCAACGGAGTGTGGATCTTGAGACGTCCCCGTCCTTCGACACCCGCTTTGGTCGCGAGATCGGCCTGCGAAGGAGAGAAAAATCGTGTTCCGCGCCGGCACATAGGTCACCGGAATTCCCTTGCCGATTTCACTCGTCGTCCGGTCCTTCGGCACGGCGATGTCGTCGGTCAGCGCGGATCCACCGAACCGGCGGAGATCGAAATCGATGATTTCATGCCCGGCGACCTGGAACGCGCGTGCGATCCGGCGCGCGGCGTCGATCTCGTGTTCGTGGCGCTGGCCGTAGCGAAACGTCAAGGCGTAGGCAGCGAAGCCGTCGCGCTGGGCCAGGGCGAGCGTGGTCGTCGAATCGATGCCGCCACTCAACAAGACGACGGCTCTCGGCTTAGTGTTATCCATGCCTAAAAACTACCCTCGAGGAGAATCCCGCCTCCCCCCGACGGGGCCTCTGCCGCGCCCCAAGAACCCCGCCGAGGCCCGCGAGATACTCAAGGCGGAGGCGTTTCCGGCGCCCGATGTGCAGTCCGTGACGCTCACGGCAACGGAGTTCACCGCGATCTGTCCAAAGACCGGCCAGCCCGATTTCGGGAGCGTGGTCATCGAGTACACGCCAGCCAAGAAGTGCCTCGAATCAAAGGCGCTGAAATTCTACCTGTGGTCCTACCGTGACGAAGGCGCGTTCTGCGAGAGCCTCGCGGCGCGCATCGCCGACGACATCGTCTATGCCATCGCGCCGAAGTCGTTGAAGGTGCAGGTCAACCAGAATGTGCGCGGCGGTATCGCGCTGTTCGCGGTCGCTACGAGAGGCTGATCCGCCGCGCCCGATCCCACAGACCGGGCACGCCCAACTGTTGCGCCACCCCCTCGAATTCCGGGGTCGGGCCCCGCCACTGCAGGTCATCCACCGTGCCGACAGGCACGTCCGTCCGGAGCGTGGCGAGCCTGCGAAACAGCATGGCCAGCTCACGGTGCTCCTCCAGCGCAGCGGCGAGCCGCGCCGCGCCGCGGACCGCCACTTCCCATTGCGTGTGACTCACCGGGATTCTTTCGAGGTGCGCATAACGGCCCAGGACCGCACCGGAGGCCTTCTCGCCCCACCCCGGGATACCGGGGAAACCGTCCGCGGAGTCGCCGACCAGGGCGAGGTAGTCGGGAATCGATGCGGGGCCGACGCCGAAGCGCGCGATGACGCCCTTTTCGTCGCGCAGCTCGCGCTTGCGCCGGTCGAGCTGCACGACCCGCTGGCCCTTCACGCACTGGCTCAGGTCCTTGTCCGGGGTGCAGATGATCACCTGCTCCACGGCCCTCGAGTCGGCGGCCACGCGCGCAGCGGCCGCGAGTGCATCGTCGGCCTCGAATTCCTCCATCGCCCAGACGACGACGCCCATGGCGCGCAGCGCGTCCTCGAGCGGATGGAACTGTGCCATGAGGTCGGGTTCGATTCCCGCGCTGGTCTTGTATCCGGCCCAGAGCTCGTTGCGGAACGATTCGATCACATGATCGGTGGCGACGCCGAGGTGTGTGGAGCCGCCTTCGAGCATGCCGAGGACCGATCCCAAAACGCCGATGATCGCTGCGACTTCGTGGCCGGTGCGGTCCTGCTGCCGCGGCATCGCGTAAAAGTGCCGGAACAGCTCGTAGGTCCCGTCGAGGAGATGAACCCTCAATTACCCGTCGTCTGCTGGCGCCGGAGATCGAGCGCGAGCTGATCGCGCAGGGCGCCGATCGCTCTGCCGCGAATGTTGAGGATGCCTCCGGGAAGGTTGTCGAAGCGAAAGCGCCGCAGTACCAGGAGATAGCTCCCGGGATCCCGATCGATCACACACGTCAGGTCCACCGCGGTCTCGAAGTAATGATTCGCGTAGATCTGCTTCCGGGCCACGAGGGTGACACTGGGCAGCTCCGGGGGTGCGTAGACGACCAGGTGCGTCACGCTCAAAATCGGACGCAGCCGGGGTAGCACGTCCTCCGACCAGAACAGAATCTCCGCGGCTCCGGCGGGGAGTGAACCATGCGGGTAGGCGGCCAGATACTTCCGCAGGGACGGCACGTTCTCATACACATACGGCGATTCGGCGAGCTGGGCGGCAAATGCCTCACTCGAGCGCTGGTTCAGGTTGCCGCGATCGTCGTAGATCGCCATCGCCGAATCGCCGCGGGTGCGGTAATCGGTGACGTATTCGACCAGGCGGTGGCGCGCGTAGGCGTTCAGCTGGGTCTGGAGATCGGACGGGGATGCCGACCAGTTCATCTCGTCATGAATCCGGCGCATATCGGTGGCGGGCAGCTTCACGACGCAGTCGCCGGGTTTGCAGTTCTTCATGTCGGCCACGTCGCGCGCGTTGATCGTGACGGCGGCGACGTCCGACTCCACGGCGGGATTGCTGAAGATCCCGAGCTGCGTGCGGCCGGGCGTGCGCAGCGATGCGGCAAAATCGCGCAGGGCGCGCACATACTGCTGGCGCGCGACCGGCGTCGTGATGATGCCGAAGACGGCGACATCCCGGCGGTCCTTGGTCTCCAGGACTTTCACGACCGGCTCGCCGCGCTCGACCGTCGCGAGCTGCTGGGCATCGAACCCGATACTTTGCCGCAAGAACGTGGACAGCTGTGCCGGGGTTGCCGCTTGGAGTACCAGCAGAAGGGGCAGCATGAGTCTCCGTCTCAGATCAAAGAGTCGATGGGCAGGTGCGAGAAGAATTTCACGCCGAGGGGGCGCCAAAAGCCAGCCTCCGGCTCATTGGTGTAGCCGCCGGTCCACTGCAGGCGCCCGCCCGCGCTCCTCGTGACTTCATACGCCAGGGCAGGGCTCGACCAGTGGTCGAACAGGCGCCCGACTTCGGCGGCGAGCTCGGGGCTCTGCACCAGCACGCCGACCTCGGTGTTCTGCTCGAGCGAGCGCGGATCGAGGTTGACCGAGCCGATGAATACCGACGTGCGATCGAACACGAACGTCTTGCCGTGCAGGCTCGCCCGCGAAGATCCGATGGTCAATCCGGAGCGCCGCGGCCCCTTCGCACCCGTCGCCTCGGGCTTCAGCTCGAAGAGTCGGACGCCCTCCGCGAGCAGGGGGCGCCGGTATTTCATGTAGCCGGCGTGCACGAGCCACACGTCCGTAGCCGCCAGCGAATTCGTGAGGACGCGGACGTTCACCCCGTCGCGGCGCCGCTCCCCGAAGAATTGGACGCCGTCTTTCCCCGGCACGAAGTACGGGGACACGATCAGCAGGTCCGACCGGGCTCCGCGTGCGTACGGCGAAACCTGGACGCCGAGGTATGTCTCCCTGCGCGCGCCGACCGGTTGGCTGATCTTGTCCGGCGGGTCGGCGATCACGCGGCCCTCGGCCCAATGCAGGTGCAGCGCGTGCGCCCGCAGGTCTTTTGCGAGATCGGATCCCGCGAGTGCGCGGGCATAGTCCGAATCGCGCAGCCCTTCGCAGCGCGCGTCCAGCTCCTTGCGGGCGATGGCGAATCGCGTCTCATCGGGCGTGAACTTGCCGAGCTGCGAAATGGGAATCGCGAACTTGCTCGACCAGTACGCTTCGAAGCTTTGCAGCGACTGCCGGGCGACTGGCCCACCAGCCAGCACGTCGACGTCCTGAAAGTCGAGCTCGGCGTGGCTGAAATACTCGTCGCCGATGTTGCGTCCACCCAGGATCACGGCCGCGCCATCGGCGATGAACTGCTTGTTGTGCATGCGGCGGTTGACGCGCGTGAAGCTGGTCAGCAGCTCGCCCAGCCGGTGGAGTCCCGAGCGGTGCACGTAGGGATTGAAGACGCGGATTTCGATGTTCGGGTGGGCATCGAGGCCCGCCACGGCTTCGTCCTTCTTCTCAAGCGTGCCCCAGTCATCCAGCAGGATGCGGACGCGCACGCCCCGGTCGGCGGCGGCGATGAGGCGGTCGATGATGAGCGAGCCGGTGTTGTCGGGATGGAAGATGTAGTACTGGAGGTCGAGCGTCCGGTCGGCGAGCTCGATCAGGACGGCACGCGCGACGAAGGCGTCGAGGCCGGTCGGCAGAAG